>CAYFOO010000027.1:0-18257 GCA_964344775.1 uncultured Candidatus Peribacteria bacterium | reverse complement strand
TCAAAGAAGTATTGAAAAACGTAGCTCCACTCACAAAGAAGAAGAAACAAGATTTGAAATTGAAAACACCAAAAAAATCAATCACACTTTTTACAGATAAAAATCTGCTTTCTCATGTTATTCAAAACCTCACTTCCAATGCGATAAAATACACTCCAGAAAAAGGAAAAATTACGATAAAAATTTCTGAAGATAAAAAAGAAGTAAAATTTGAAATAAAAGATTCGGGGATTGGAATTTCTAAAAAAGACCAACCAAAAATATTTGGACGATTTTTTCGTTCGGCCAGCGTAGAAAGCACGAAGACTGGAAGTGGTCTGGGATTGGCGATCGCCAAGGCGATTATAAAAAAACTAAATGGGAAACTGGGATTTTCTTCCATAGAAGGAAAAGGGTCAACATTTTGGTTCACGATTCCGAAAAATACTTCTGACAAAAAATCAAAAGGAGAAGACGATTTATCTTTTGTGATTTAGTTCTCTTTGTTTCCAGGCTCGATTGGGGAACACAATTGCCAAAAAAGCCCTGCTTTTTGCAATGAAAAAAATACAAAAACCTATTTGTGTTTCCCCCATTTTCCGCTATAAGAAGGTCGTAGGAAGAAAGTTGTAAGTTGTAGAGCATAATTTGATTTAGTCCCTACAACCTACCACCTACAACTTACAACCTTTCACTCATGCCAACTCTCGCCGTCATCGCCTTCCCTGGAAACAACTGTGAAATTGAAACCCAAAGAGCCGCCGCTCGAAACGGATTCGAAGCAGAAATTGTTCGCTGGAATGAGCCGGAAAAAATTGGAAATTTTGATGCCTACATTTTACCAGGAGGATTTTCTTTTGAAGATCGGGGACGGTCCGGAGCGATTTCTGCGCGAGAAGAAATCTTTGATAAAATTAGAAAAGAAGCTCAAAAAGGAAAAATAATCCTCGGAATCTGTAATGGAGCACAAATGATCGTGGAATCCGGACTAATTCCGGTTGGTGATAATCCTCTGCCTTTTGCTCTCGCCCACAACATCCGTCGAGATGAGACGGGACATGTGTTGGGGACGGGATTTTATAATACGTGGGTACATTTAGTCCCTGAGCGAAAGGATACGGCCTTCACCAATTCTGTTGAAAAAGTACTACATGTACCGATTGCACATGGAGAAGGAAGATTTACTTCTCGGGATGAAGTTGCAATTGAAAATCTAGAAAACGGTAAAAATGTAATCCTCAGATACTGCGACGAAGATGGGAAAATTTCTGATAAATTTCCTACTACGCCAAATGGGGCGTTGGCTGCCGTCGCAGGAATCGTAAATGAAGAAGGAACGGTTGCTGCCATGATGCCACATCCGGAGAGATTTTTTGATTCGTTTGATGGGGATCAGATCTTTCAGTCGATGAGACAGTGGATTGAAGGTGAAAAAAGCCCAAGTTCGGTAAAAATTGGGGATTTTTCTGCCGCAGACATGCCGGAAATTAAAACATTTGAGCCAGTTGAAAAAGGTATTTTGATTGAAAAGAAGTTGATTATCACCGACAACGAAGCTTTCTCTGTTTCGACTGCTGCCAGTAAAGTTTGCGGTGGAAAAGTTCAACTACAAAAATCCATTCTTTTTGAAATTTCAGGCACAAATGTTGATAAACAAAAAATCGTTGATTCAGGACTCATTCTCAACCCGAATAAAGAAATGGAGGTGGAGAATTCTTTGGTGGATAATAAGTTTTTGGTACTGGATTTTCAAAACGATGAAGCGGATCACCTTGCGGGGAAATTATCAGAAATGTTTGGAGGGGATTTTCAAGTTCGGATTTTCAAAGTGTGGAATTTTGGGGCTGTAGCCGAAGAAAGTATTCAAAAAGTCTTGAAAAATCGATTGTTAGCCAATCCAAATTCGTCGGAAATTTTGAAAATGTAAAAAACTAAGCTCGAGCTAAATTTCTGTTAACACAATTCCAGCAGTTTTTGATACAGTTTCCAATTCTCCTCATCGCTCTTCTCCCTCGTTGAGATGGTACCGGATTTTGTATTTCTGATTCTCTTTCCAAAACTTGATCTTCACCATCAAAGACAATTTCTAATGCCGGCTTTTTTATTTTAAGATCCCTCAAAAATTCAATGAATTCTGCTTTATCTTTTTTTACATCAAGAATATGAAAAACGCCTGGTGCAGTACTGGTTGCCATAGCATGATATCCCAATTTAAACCAATCTTCTATGTCTTTTGTAGTAAGTTTAGAACTATAAAGTCCTCTGATGGTACACATATCCCAATCGCTTTTAGGATTTATTGATTCAATGGTGGCAATTCCCTCTCTTTTTTTTCGTATCACTCTTGCCTGTTCCGGATTATCAAAAACAATTTCCAATGTTGGCTTTTTCGTTTTTAATTCTTGCAATAGAGAATAAAATCCATTCCTGTCTTTCTGCGGTTCAGAAATATGAAATACCCCACGAGCTGGATCATTCACAACTAATGCTCCATAACTCAATTCCAAAAAATTTCTTACGGCTTTATCACTCATTGATTTAACCGTAAGGCTTCTGATGGTACAGACAGACCAGTCTTTTGGAACTTCTACTGATTCAGTCCTTGGTGGTGTTTCGGCTCCTACCATTATTATAAAAATTAAAAAACAATTATTTCTTATATTATTTTCGCTAAAAAGTCAACACGGACTCTTGTAAGCTTTCACACCTGCAATTTTTCTGATATTCTTCAATGTTTGTTCTAGTCCTATCACATCCCTTAAACCCGGAATTAATTCCGGGTTAACGGACGAAGGTTGTTATCGTTGTTAAGTTTAGATGTGTGAAAAATTACGGACTCTTGATTTAATCTATTTTTTGGAGTAGAAATGAAGCCTATCCTATGGAAAACTTTACTCCAGCCCTCCTTGAGTGGTACTCGAAAAATAAACGAGACTTCCCCTGGCGGCACACCACAGATCCGTACCAGATTTGGGTGTCTGAGATCATGTCTCACCAGACCCAAATTGAAAGAGTCGCAGAGAAATTTTATCCTAAATTTGTCGAGAAATTCCCAACTCTAGAAAGTCTCGCCACCGCAGAGTGGGAGGAAGTTTTCCCGATTTGGAACGGGTTGGGGTACTACAATCGTGGGAAAAACATGCTGAAAACCGCAAAAATTATTAAAAAAGAACACCGAGGTCAGTTCCCTCGAGAATTTGAAATTCTCAGAAATCTGCCAGGTATTGGAGCTTACACTGCTGCTGCAATTCTCAGTTTTGCTCATGATGAGAAGATCCCTGCCATCGATACCAATATTTCTCGAATTATTGAGCTTCTCTGGCCAGAAACAGAAACTATAAAAACCGCTTGGACGCTATTAAACCATGCTGACTCAAGTAGAGATTGGAACTCTGCCATGATGGATCTGGCCTCTTTTTTGAGGGCAAAAAAAGAAATCGAAGCTCCGCTCGATACATATTTTACTGAAGAAGTGGTTCAAAAATTTACCACTGAACGAAATAAATCGATACCAAAAAAACGCTTAAAAAATAATATCGAAGTCGGTATTGCTTGCATCTGGCGACCAGAGGATGGGAAATACTTGATTCAGAGCCGCCCGGAAGGAAAAAGTTTCCCCGGACATTGGGAATTTCCCGGGGGAAAGCGAGAAAAAGGGGAGGACTTCCGAGGGTGTGTGAAACGGGAGATTGAGGAAGAACTCGGTATCATTGTCTCTGTTCGACCTCACTTCTACGATGAAACCTGCCGGTTCAAAAATACCGATCTCAGACTTGTTTTTCATCGATGCCAGATCCAGTCAGGAGAGCCCAAGCCACTAGAAAATCAAACACTCCAATGGGCACATCCGGATGAATTTCATGAAATTCAGTTTCTCGCTACCAATGCCGGGGCACTGGAAAAATTGAAGAAAATGAAAACGTAATTTTAGTTCTTAGTTTTTAGTCTTGCTAAGTCAAAAAGATTTAACTGAGACAAGGTCTATTCATAACTAATTACTTCAATAGTAGCGACAATAGGAGCTGCTTCAGCTTGAATATCTCCAGTTCTGCTTGTAAGAGCATTATCGCACGCCATAAATTTAACAGTTTGTGTGGTTCCGGCCTTTGATGAAAAATATGTCTCTATATCAGAACGTTTTGTCATGGTGCCGGATGTTGCTTGAAAAGTCCCTTGTCGGAACTTTACTGTTTGGCTGCCGTTAAGATAAACTCTTGGTACATAATTATCAGCTCCATCATTAAAATCTACCACTAAATTAGTCGTTCCCCCAATATCTAAACCGAATGCTAAATCAGCTCCGGCAGTTGAAGAAAAGTCTCCTTGTTCAATGGTTGTTTTTATAATTCCACTTGCTGGTATAGCAACACCAGTAATATCAGCTCCTATTTGCGTTCCCCCTGAAGCACATGTTCCTAATGCCTCTGCGGTTGATGGAGTGTAGGACAATTTATAAACAGCACTGTTGCCACCAGCACTGATCCCCGTCAATCCAGACCCATCTCCTGTGAAGGCTGTAGCATTTACGGTCCCAGTCACATCCAAAGCTTCAGTTGGCGTGGCCTGATTGATTCCGATTCGATTATTTGTGGTGTCAGCGGTCAGGATTGATCCGATTTTCCCTCCCTCTGATTCTCCAGCAGGAGCAGCTGGCCAGGTAATAGCCAAAGCAGAACTAAAAATTACCGCGAATGCGGCTACGAGAGCGATGGTTGATTTTTTCATTTTAATTAAAAATAGTTAAAAGTTAGTGAACAAGCACATTTTACCAAAGAGGGCTTTAATAAAGCAAAAGATTTTTTTAAGAAAGAAAAACGGTCCTGTGATTTGCTTTTTTCGAGAAGCTTTTTAAACTCCCAAACGTTCTTAAATATTTTTTATATTAAGTCCAAAATTTAATCTACAAAGTTAAAAACTGGAACAGATTAAATTTTGAGAGGAAGGATTTCGGAATACTGCAGCCAATTTGTGGAACAAATTTGCGAAAGTGTGCAGACAATCCTGACGAAGCCGAAGTGGCGGAATTGGTAGACGCGCACGACTCAAAATCGTGTTCCGCAAGGAGTGAGGGTTCGATTCCCTCCTTCGGCACCACTGCTTTTCCTAAAAATAGTTTTTCTCTTTTTTCGTATACAAATAAACTAGCTAAAAACGTAATTTTCCTGTAAAATACCACCGTTAAAAAATTTAAAGTTCTCCCCCTTGCAGGGGGAGTGAGAGGGGGTATGATTAAATTACCTCTAAAAGCTCTCACTTTAACCTCTGATAAAATCCCATGTTTGGACGAAAAAAAGCTCCTGCCGTAAAAATCCCCTCTTCTATCTTGAAAAAAGAAGCGGAAAAAATGGCAAAAAAAATGCTGAGGAAAGAAGAAGAAAAAGAAAAAAAACGTGCCACCCGAGAACGAGCAAAGGAAAAAGCCGCCAAAAAAGTAGCTCGAAAAAAAACAGATGATGCCAATTGGGACGAGTTTGCTGGAGAGGGGCTCAATCGAGAAATCTACGGAGGTATCTGGATTTCGGCGGCTATTTTATTGACCGCGGTTTTTTTCTCCGATGCAGATTTGTCAGTACAGATTTCTACCGCTTTCCAATTTTTATTTGGGCTAGGTCGATGGCTTCTGCTCGCACTTTGTGCTGGATTGGGAGTCATTCTTCTTGCTCGAAAAGATGTGAACTTTCCTCCTCTTCGAGTTTTTGGTTTTTTACTTTTCTTTGTGACTATTTTAGGACTTTTGAATTTGTTTCTCCCACAAAATGAATCTCTGGCCCTCGCTCACAAATACGGTGGAGTGATTGGATTTACAATGGATTTTTTCCCACGAGAGTTTCTGGGAGATGCCGTCACTCTGGTTCTACTCCTTGGACTTCTCTGGATTTCTTCGGTGCTGGCTTTTGGGATCCGCTTGTCAGATCTTTTTCGAAAGAAGGAAGTAGAAATTAAGTCTGGAAAGAAAAAAACAACCGAAGAAAAAGAAGAAAAAACATCGCTGGTAAAAAAGCACTTTAAAAATGAACTGGAAATTATAGATTCTACTGGTGGGGCTAAAGAAACCAAAAAACCAACAGAAGAAATCGACCTCTCTCCTACCGATGAATTAACGGAAGCAAAAAACCAAACCCCAGAAGGAGAATGGGAACCTCCTGATCTTGATTTGTTGAAAGATACACATGCAACCATCACCGTAAATGAAAAAGATCTACGAAAAAAAGCCGAGTCTATCCGAGAAAAACTGGATCAGTTTGGTCTAGATGTGGAAATGAGATCAGTACATGTGGGACCCACCGTCACGCAATTCACCTTGGAGCCAGCTCCGGGAGTGAAACTTACGAAAATTACTGGGCTCAAAAGTGATCTCGCTCTCGCCCTAGCCGCCCCCGCCATCCGTATCGAAGCTCCTATTCCAGGAGAAAAATTAGTCGGAATCGAAATTCCGAACGAAAAACGTGCCATTGTCGGCATGCGGGAGATCATCGAATCAGATAGCTGGGAAGAGCTGGATGAAACTTCACTAAAATTAGCCATCGGACGAAATGTCGCTGGAAAACCAATGGTGGCCGATCTCGCAAAAATGCCCCACCTGCTCATCGCTGGGAAAACTGGGTCTGGAAAATCGGTAGCCATGAACTCCTTTTTGATTTCCCTTCTCTGGCAAAATTCTCCAGAAGACTTACGAATGATCCTGATTGATCCAAAACGAGTGGAGCTCTCTCTCTACAATCATCTGCCACACCTGCTCACACCAGTGATTGTAGAACCGGAAAAATCGGTTTCTGCTCTTGCCTGGGCCGTAGCAGAAATGAATCGAAGGTATAAAGATTTCGCCCAAAAACAGTGCCGAAACATCGGAGAATATAATGAAAAACATCCCGATGAAAAAGAACCCTACATCGTGATCGTGATCGATGAATTGGCTGATCTGATGATGGTCGCCGGAAAAGATGTAGAAGCCGCCATCTGCCGAATCGCTCAGATGGCCCGAGCCGTGGGACTACATTTGATTGTGGCTACGCAACGTCCTTCAGTAGATGTGGTGACCGGACTGATCAAGGCCAACCTGCCGGCTCGAATTGCTTTTAAAGTTTCTTCTGGAATTGACTCACGAACGATTATTGATGGTGTGGGAGCAGAGGATTTGCTCGGGTTTGGAGACATGCTCTATCTCGATGGAAACTCTGGTACACTCACCCGGTCGCAAGGAATTTATATTTCAAACGCGGAAGTAGAACGAGTCACAAACAACATTAAATTACAATTCCCAGAGCAGATGATGAACGATGAAATCACGAAGCAGTCTATCGAAGGCATGGCAAAGGGAGGTGTCCTCACTGCCGGGACAGAAGAAATCTCTGATGACGATCTCGACCCACTCTACGAAGAAGCCGTGAATCTAGTGATCGAAACTGGAAAAGCCTCGGCGAGTTTCCTTCAGAGAAGGCTGGAAGTCGGGTACGCACGAGCCGCTCGACTGCTCGATCAAATGGAATCTCGAGGCATCATCGGCCCATCAAAAGGAGCAAAAGCACGAGAGATCTTTGGAAGACAAGAATAAAACGATTTTTGCTACCAAATATATCTATTCCAAAATAAAACAGCATATCTCCCGAAGCATCGGGAGCCAAAAGGGTTATTTTTTGTTGAACTTTGACCAAAAAAGCCCCCGATAAGTCGAGTCTTTTGGACGTAAATTTTCACACCCTTTAAATGTTCTGCAATTCCTCAATAAAGATTGAGCTGCTAATACATTCGATCTTCGGCCCGGCCTTCGTCCCGAGTCCTCGGGACGGCGGAGTAGGCAATAATGCGGCTTTTCCCGGGGGGTCGACTCATCTTCGACAAGCTCAGATTCACTCACCCCCGTGAAGCCGCATAAAATCAATCCTGTAGTGAGTCTTGCTAAATTTATGCATCACGAGTGTGAAAAGTTACTTTTGGACTCGACTTTGCTCAGCACAGAGTTAATATTTTTCACGTGACCAAAAACTTTGAATCAAAAGAAGTCGGTGTTCTTTATTTTTATGGTTGAACTTTGACCAAAAAAGTCTAGCATCTCATCAGTGCCTGTCTGCCGTTCCGAGTACTTGGGAATGAGGGAGGGGCCTGCGACTTAATGGGAAAATACATTTTAGCCGTCTTTGCTCAAAATAAACCGGGAGTACTCTCCCGGATTTCTGGTTTACTCCGACGGAAGCTTTTTCAGATTGATTCTCTCACGGTCGGTCGTACGAGTGATCCGGGAATTTCTCGGTTTACGATTGTGATAGAGGGGGGAGTGGAGGAAGCGGACAAGACTGCTCGAACCATTGAAAAGCTCGTGGAAGTACTCTCTGTGGAGATTTTACCACCAGAGGATTCGGTTCTTCGTGAGATTGTGTTGGCTCGATTCCGTTTGCACAATAAAGCTGAAGAAAAATTGCTTTATGAGGCGGAAAAGTCTGTCCTTGCGAAAGAAATTGCTCGAGAAGGGGACACGATCACAGTGGAGTTGGTCGACAGTTCGTACAAACTAGAAGCTTTTCTCGAAAAAATTCAAAATTCTGACATTGAGATCCTCGACTGGGTGCGCTCTGGGGTGATTGCGATGAAAAGGGGAGACTGAAATGCTTTTAGATAGCTAAGACAATGGTTGAGCTAATCAAAGCAATAAAAAACGAGGCTGTAGCCCAGGCTCTTGTAAAGTTTACTGTCACTCTGTCTCGAGACTCATAGACTTTCTCCAGTTTTTCTTTATCCAACCGTAAATCGTATTTTACTTCTTGTATTTCTTCTTTTAATTCATCAAACCTTTTATCTACTTGTTCAAACCTTTTATCTACCTGTTCGAATCTTTTGTCTATTTGTTCGAATTTTTTATCTACTTGTTCGAATCGACGACTAACTTCTGCTTTAAATTCTTTTAGATCAGAATCTATTTTTTTGAGGTATTCCAGAATGAGATCTTCATTTTTCATCAATTTCATCATACGAAAATACCTTGTAAAGTCAAATTTATTAAGCAGTTTTAGACGATGAATTTGTGTTTTTTTTAAATTTTATTAAAAAATAATTTGACAAAAGCATAAAAAAGATTATTAAAGAGTCGAAATATGTTATTTCATTATTTTTTAACCCCTTATAAAATGGCTGAAGTAAAAAAAGCAGCAGAAGCTGTAGAGTCCGCAGAAGCGGGACAAAATACAAAAAGAAAGAAAAAAATTCTTTATTTTGCAGGAGGTGTTGCTGCTGCTGCTGCATTAGTAATTGCTGCTGCAACAGACAAACTTCCTAGTCCAGATAAAAAAATCTGGCCTGGATCTAACCCTGCTCCAGCTACCTCTGTATCTGGATCTGAAAGACCAATGGATACTGAAGCTCCGGCTCCGGTAGGACCTTATCGATCCACTGGTCAACTTCCAGGCCCCCTTCCTTCTTTGGAGGGAGGAGAACCAGCACCTGAGGCAGCACCTGCAGAAGAAGGAGCAGAAGAATCTGCTTCTGTTCCAGGAGCAGTGAGAACTTTTCGTTGGGGGAGAGGCCTAGGAGACGATGATTTTTATGATTTTCAACCTTAAAGAAATTGTTTTTCTTAAATTAAAAAAATCCCCCAAATTTGGGGGATTTTTTTGTTCAAACATATGTTGTAAAACTCTATTGGTTGCTGTGGGCTATCGAAATACTTCGTCAGAGCCAAGATCCTGATATCGAGATCCTCGACTGGGTACGCTCTGGCGTGATTGCGATGAAGCGATAAGATGAAATCTTATTTTTTATTTTTCCCTTTTTTGGCTTCTGTCGCTGGAGCTGATTTTTGTTTTTCTATTAGGTCACCGAAACGATTGAGTATACCTGCTACTGGGTCATAATTTCCGAGATATGTTGCCAGAGCAGCAGCGTATCCCCCCTGTTTTTCAGAGAGTTCAAAAGAGATAACTGTTGCGGCATCTTCCACGTCCTGTCGAGTATGGAATCGGCCTGTTTCGCCGATAGCTTTCAATAGTTCTGGGAAAGAAGGAGAAAAATCAAGATATTTGTTTCCTACTTCCTGATATACTTTCTCAGGATTTTTGAGTGGGGGAGGAGCGAGCTGTGCATCCAGCCATCCAGTGAAATAATCAATTGCTTGAGAGTGTTCTGTCCCAAAGTATTCTAGTAGGGTGGTACCATATTCTCCGGAATTTGCTTGGAGTAGACGATCCATAGATTGAGCGGCTTTTTCGACATCGGCTCTTTTTTTGAAATTTTCTTTGGTATGAGCAGCGGCTAGAAGTCCTGGATAAACATTATATTTAGCTCCCATTTCTTCATAGACGGCCATCCAATCAGGGGAAATGATATCCTCAAAAGTTCCTTTCCATCGCCAGTCTCGAGCTTGAATTTTTGGACGTGGAGCGGGTTTTTCTTCTTTTGCTTCTCCAGCAGCCATTTGAATTTGTTCACTTCCTTTTGCAGCAATTGCGTTTTTCAAAAATTCAGTATAGCGTACTTCTAACACATCAGTAGCATAATTCCAGGCTTGATCGGTAGTTGTCCCTCGTGCCATGTTTCCTGGTCCTCCATTATAAGCCGCCAGAGCTTTGTAATACACTCCAGAATTTGCATTAAGTTGTTTTCTTAAGTAGCAACCAGTCGCATTAATATTTTTGGCAGGATCAAGAAAATCTCTTTCTTTTTTGAGTCCACATTCTTCTCCTGCTTCTCCTTCCCCCGATTTAAGCTGTCCTAAACCTATTTCTCCAGCCTTACCTCGTACATTGGGATCAAAACTACTCTCTCTACTCACTACAGCCGCCAAAAGCCCAATCGATACATCCCATTTACAAGCGGAATTTGCAAAATGTTTAGCATATTTTTTCCCAGCAGTGAATTTACCAACGTAAGAATCTTTATATTTATCATGAACAGCGTTAGCACAGGCGGCCTGAGAAGAATACTCAGTCCCCTGGTAGATTACTTGACCTACAGCGGCACTTACCTCTTTGGCAGTGGCTGTCAGGGGGAGAGCAACTGTTAATGCAAGTGCAGTTGCTTTGGCCATAGAACGAAGACGATTTGGTTGTTTTTCCATCATTTAAAAAATTAAAACTGATTTATATATAATTAATTTTATTTTTTTGTCAAGTTATTTTATTATAATATTTAATAAAAAAGATGGGAAATCATAAAAAAACCATTTAAATAAAGGGTTTGTGCGATTTAAAAATAAATAGTTTTTTTCTTTTTTTTCAAAAAATATGTCAGATTGTGTCGAAAATTTTAATTTTTTATAAAGGGAAGAGGCGGAACCGGGATACTACTTGCGTAGTCCTGATTCCGCCTCAAGTTTTCCAGAGGGGGTGGATTGGGGAACCCTTGGCGTTACCGCCTTGGGCTCCCCTCCCCGGAGCTGAAGTCCCCCTCACGGGGAGGGGAGACTTCAGTTTTTTGCGCAGGCCGCCCGCGCGTTCGCGGCATCGATGGTGAAGTCGTCGGCCTTGTCGATGGCGCCGTCGAGACAGGCGTTCTTCGCCTCGAGCTCGCGGATGCGAGCCTCGGCGGCATCGGCCCGAGCCTTGGCCCGGATCTCGGCCGCACTGGGACCGGCGGGCTTCGCCGGAGCCGCTTCGGGGGCGGGCTTGGGGTCCTCGACTTCCTCGGTGGGAAGCTCATCGGTGCCCGAGGTGGAACCACCGAAGTCTCCGACGGCGGGAGCCCCGGTGGGGCCGCCATCGTAGAAGCCGGCCACCACGCCGATGGTGTCGTTGATGCCATCGGTTTCCTCGTTGGGGATGGTGATCACGGTGTGACCGACCTGTTCCCAGCCGATGCCGGTCTTGCCGTGGACGTACTGGTCGGGGGTGGTCCCCTTCTTCAGGCCGATGTGGTACTCGCGGCCGCCGCCCATGGCGACGTCGAAGTACTGGTCGTTGATGAGCTGGTGCCACTTGCCGGAGGCACCGGCCTTGGCGTACCAGGTCCCACCGACCTTCTTGGTGAACACCGTGATGCGGAAGGTACGGGTCTTTTCGGACCCCGGACCCTTGCCCACTTCACGGTTTTCGCCGTTTCCCACCACCGTGCTGGCGTTGCCCTGGGTCGCCGTTTCGCGGGAGAGGAGGGCCTTGACGAGCTCGGTGTTGCCTTCACGGACCGCCTGGGCCAGTTCGGCATTGGAGCGCAAGACCCCTTCCAGGAACTGGCGCTTGGACGGCTGAGGACGTCGGGCTTCCTGCTCGGCGGTGATGCCCGCATCCATCTGGGCCACGATACGGGCCAGTTGGGCCAGGTCGTCGGCCGCCTGGACCTGGTCGGACGACCAGTCATAGAGGCCACTGGCCTGTTCCTTGAGGTGGGACTCGGCCGGGACGATGGTCGAGGCCTGTCCCGCCGCACGCGAATGCTTCGCGAGGGGCCCGTGAATGAAGGGGTTGTCCCCCGCCATGGCCGGACCGGCCACGGCGGCGGAGAGTGCCAGGATGGCACAAGAAGCGAGAAGCTTCTTCATGATAGGTCTCCTTGTCTGTTGTGGTTACACGCGCGTAACGCACCCCCCACATGGGGGTGTGACGTCCCCTCAAGGGGGGCTAGGGTGAGTCAATCCCCCTGGAAGGGAGGAATGACTCGCTCCGGAATGATAATGGTTTCATCCGGAGACAATTTTGACTACTATTGTATTTAAGATATTAATAATCAAAATTATCCCCGGAAAAGATAAAATCATCCGTGCAAATAACATCTCCCTTTGAGAGGATTGACTTTTTGACATGTAAAAGAACAAGTACAACAACAAGCCAAACTGCTTATTGCTATAATCTTTTTTTGTTTTATTTTTCTTTTTTGTAATGATTTCTCAGGAAAAGTCAAGTCTTTTTTTGAAAATTCCCTAAAAAATAAATTATTTCATTATAAAATAAATGTAACGATGTTGAAAATATTGTCAAATAAACTTTTTTATTTAGACTTATGTAAAGACTCTTGCTGTTGTTTAGGAATATAAAAACTGTTGTGGAATATAAAAAAGGTGGCCGGCCTCGTACGAGGCCGGCCAATAGAACTTCGGAAAGGCTGTCAGTTCACCTGCGGGATCGGCTGCCCGGGGAATGCCGAGGCGAAGAATGCCTGGAAGACCGCAGGGGGGTAGTCGACGAGCATACGTGTGAAGCAGGTATTGGGAACCCCGCTCCTATTGCACTGCTGCACCCGCCGCTTGAACTCGGCGATTTCCGCATTCTGCGGCGTCTGCGAGCCGGATTGTTCGACTTCCTCGATATAGGTGTTCAGACCCCCCGTACGGGTTGTCGTTGCACTCTCGATCCGCTGGAGCAGTGCCTGATAATCCGCCGGATGTCTTCCTTCGTCCTCGGTTTCCGCGGCGAAGGTATTCCAGTCATGGACGGTGGATTTGGTGGGAGCTTCCACGGCCTTGGGATTCACCAGCTGCTGCCACGCGTATAGGTGGCCGTCGCAGGTGAGATGGTAGCCGCTGGTCGTGTCTCCACCGATATTCTGTCGGTAGCAGGTAAACTCGCCTCGGCTGCGACTGTTGTCCCAGGTGGTGGTGAGTTTGAAGTGCTCGGTCGAGCTCTGGCCGAAGAACACGATCTCCATCCGGGGATGGTTGTCGGTCGCCCAGATGTAACGCTGACTGGGCCAGATGTCGGCCACCTTCCGATGCTGGAGGTTGTGCTGGTTGAATTTCATCCCCTGGATCTGGATCTCCACCGGGAGCTGTACCGTCGCCGGTACGGGGGAAGTGCGTTTGGTGGTGAGCATCTGAGTCAGCTGGCTCATCTGATTGTCTCGCACGCCGTCCTGGACCTCATCGTAGGCGATGTAGGCCAGCAGTGCCAGCAGCGGGATGATGCTCCACAGCCACTTGGGGTTGAAGGCAGGGATGGAAAATCCCTTGTCGTTGGCCGCGGGGACCGGGGTTTCAGTTGATTCGGCCGCAGGGGCCGTGTCTTGATCAGAATTGCTCATGATGTATCTCCTTGAGCTAGGTTGATGCGGCCCCAATTGCCGCGATGCAAAAAAATGGAATAAACTGACATTTGTGTCCGAAGTGAGAAATTCAAAAAGAGAAGTAAAAATATTTCTCCTCCTTCATAAGTTCCTCAGAATGGACACAAATCTACGAAATTGTAAAAGAGCAAATATCTTTTATCATATATTAAAAAAAATGTCAAGAGAAAATGTGTATAAAAAAATATTTAATAAAAAAAACAACTACATGTGGGGCAAGTTTTCATACTGCCAGTTTCAACAACGATAACCACCTTCGTTCGTTAACCCGGAATTAATTCCGAGTTTAAGGGAGAGCGGGGATTAGAACTAGCTTTTGAGAATATCTACCAAACTATAAGTGTGAGAACTTACCATGTGGGACAGTCGAGTCGAAAAGACTCGACTGAGCATGACTATTTTTTTACCTTGGTAAATCTCGAGAAGTTCGAATCAGATCAGCTAATTGTTGATAATTATCAAACCGTCCTATTTTTTTTCCACCGATAGAAAGTAGGTAGTCTTCGTCCATTATATTAAAGTCATCTTCGATTTTCAATTCTTGAGTAAGTGGTCCTACTGTCATAAGTGCTTCTACTAGCTCTTGTGGGACGGGGGTATTTTTTAATTCTGGAGGGAAATTAGGGCTTGTCTCCCAGAGATCAAAAAAATGTTCTGCGGCGAAATAGTATGGGGTATTTGGAGTTTTTTGGTGCTCTAAAAAGGTTTTTTTCTTCCCAAAAAAACGAGTCATAAGTTTTCTAAATTCATTGACATAGGGGATATTGGCATCATTAGTGGCACCTTGTAGTTCATAACGGGAACCATAGGTCTCTGTGGCTCGTATGGGAAAAGTTCGTGGGTTTTTCTGGTTTCCTTGAATAGCCAATTGAAATTCCGATTTTTTTGGCAAAACATCTGTTTGTTCTAGCCAGGCCGTTCTTTCTTGTTCGAACCCAGCCATTACTTCGTCCATTAGTTTTTTCCACCCTGTTGCCTGATCCAACCACTGAGGGCCTTTTTTCACATATTCTTCAATGAACCGATCTATTTTTTTTTGTGCTGCTGCATCTACATTTTTAGAGTTGATAATACTGTCCACTTCTGCCCTTGGTGTGGCAATTTCTGTTTGGTGTTGTTGTAATTCAGCTAGTTGTTCTATTAAGCTGCTATGTCCTTTTTTCAAAGCGTTGATACCAGAAATATTCAATAGAACTGCTTCTGGTGCTCCGTTGGCAGCATTTCCGCCTATTTGGGTTATCCAGGCTGGGAGGAGATAGTCCTCCGACTTTGGAAGTCGCATTGTTTCGAATTTCTTAAGTGCTGCCGCTTGTAACGCTAGCTCGTCAGTTTCTTTATTAAATGTGATTATGTCTGCGTTTATTTGTGGGACAGTTTCTTTATAAGGGTTTATTTCAGCCTCTTCTATTACTTTTATTTCTTCAAGGCCTGTTATCTTCTTTATCTGATATTGGATTTTTGTTTTTTCTTGTATTTTCTGGGAGAGCTTTGCATGTTCTTTGATTAATTTTTCCGTCATATAGGGTGGTAGATCTTCTTTCCTTTTTAATTTTTCAAGTTTAATTTTATCCAGAGTTGCCTGTAATCTAGCGATTTCTGTTTCTAGAGTTGGTTGAGACATTGTTTCTGGAGCTGTTTCTGCTTCTTCTTTTTTGGGAGCAGGAGTCTCTGCTGGTGCAGGTCGTGGGTCGTCACTTACCACTACGGTGTTTCCCTCTAGCCAGACATATTGACCTGGGTAGATGAGGTTGGCTTGGAGGAGTTTCTTTGGATTTCTTTTTCCTCTTTTTATTAGTTCCTGACTCTCATATTTCACCGGCATGTTGTAGCTGAAGTTTACTTTTGCTTTTTTACTCAATCCCAGTGCAATTGCCCCAAGAGTGTCACCTCGTACTACTTTGTGACAAACTTCTTTTTTTCTTTTGATTTCTTTGGCAATGGCATTTTGTTGGATATTTTCTGGACTCCCTTTTCCTGTTTTTGGTTTTATTACTTTTGCGAGCTTTCTCGTCTCTACTTTTGCCTTCCTTTTTGGAACCTGTTTTGCAACTTCCTTTTCTACATACTGTTCGAGCGTCCAATCATCATATCTAGGATGGTCGACTCGTTCTAGAAAAGCATCAATCCATTCCATCAATTGGTAGTCTTCTACCCCCTCCATAATTTTTTGTCTTTCGGGGGAATAATTTTTTGCTTTGCCTGGAGCAGCAGCGACACGTTTTCCTTTGCTATTGAATACTACATCATGGGTAAATACTACACGATCTAAATCTGCTTTGTATCCTCTTTCAAAGCGATTATTGTCTTTTGCCCATTTTGTCTTTTCTTTCATGTCTCCGATAGTCCTGCACTTCATGGCATCCCAGAGATTTTCGGGATTTTTTACTTTTTCAGGAAACTCAAGTATTTTTAAGGCTTGTTTTCCAGGTTTTTTTGAGAGCACTTCTCTGACCTCTACATTTTGAAAGATAAATCGTTCAGTTTTGCCGACACCAGTACGTTGTAGATTTTTCATGAGTTGAGAGTAAATAATTTACTTATCTAATCATTATATCACAAACAGAATGAAAAAGCAAATATTATATACCAAAAAAGTACTCGGGGAGTGAAGGGGGTTGCCCCTCACTCCTCCGAGCAGGGTAGGTCGCCTCGTTTAACGTCCTCTCGGCCGCGGCTGGTACCTCCAGCGGCCAGGCTTCTCATCCGCCGCGTACTGCGGGGCAGCAACGACTTGTGGTGCCGGCACAGGTGCTGCCGGAACAGCCAGTTCGTCCGTCACCGCTTCGGCGAAGAGGGTCATCCGTCCCGAGGTATCAGGGTCGATGTCCCGCCACACGATGTAGCCGGTAGCGGTATTCGCGAAGGGGAAGGTCTGGACGAAGTAGGAATGCTCTTTGCTCTTCCGTTTGATTCCCTTCGTGGTGTGGTGCACGTCCAGATTCAGCTGGAAACTGTACAGCGTGCATTTGACCCCTTCGCAGAGCAGGTTCACGTCATCGCCATCCCACAGGGACTGACGAATCAGACGGTCTTGGGAGAAATTCCCCCTCCTGCCCACGTACTTCCAGGAGCCTTCATCGCCGCTGTAGACGTGCAAGCGTTCTCCGGGGACGGGGACCACTTCGTTGATGCCCTGGAGGTAGGTGATCCCGCTGGTGTGGTCGGTGAACCAACGGATCCGCCAGGTTTCCAGAGGGTTTTCGACGAAAACATCGAGCCCCGATTTGGGACTGGGATCCACTTGATAGACCCCGGCGTCGTCATCCGCGGTGACACGGCATGTGCCACTCGGAGGACACTCCAGGAAGATCTCATTGGTGATCTCGAAGGGACCGTGGAAGACCTCCACCTGATCATCGACTGGGCGACGAACCACGTATTGCCAGCCGGCTTCCACCAGGCGGTGTCCTGCCATCTGGCTGGGTACGTCCAGTTTCTCGGCCGTCTTTTTCGCCACGGGGGCGGGGGCCGGAGCGACCGTTCCCTCGGGTTCGGGAGCGATTCCCGGATCCCCAGAGGGCTCAGCGGCCAGCCCTTTCGTCACGGGGGCGGGGGGAGTCGGCTTGTCCGTTTCCTGATGCCCCTTCGAGCCGTCCTTGACGGGGGGAGGAGTTCCGAGCTCCGGAGGTTTGCTTTCGGCTTTCTCCTTCGGACTGGTTGCATCCGGCTTTTTCGCTACGGGGGCCTTCTGAGGCTTGAGTTGCAGCGGGGGGGCCCCACCGCCATCATTCGCCCCACCGGCCACCTGGACCGTTTCGGTCTGGGTGGTGATCCCCGAACCGGTGGCGGCATCGGCGGGTCCGGAAGCAACGATGGGGGTAAGTCCCAACATCGCCAAGACCAGGCCCTTCTGGAGCCAGCCAGCATGGACAGCGATCGCCTCCACACTGACTTCGGCGACCACAAGCCCCGCCACTCCCATCACTCGTGAGAGAGCGGAGGGGGTCTTATCGACGGGTGAGTCCGTCATAACGGTATCCTCCTTGCGCCTCTCGGCGCTCTGTGCGCCTGAGGCGCGGTTGATGGCGGACAATTCCGCCGGACTGCTTAAAAATGTACTGAATAAAACTAAAGAAAGGAGATGTTGAGGCGACCTTCGGCCTCAATACTAAAAAGTAGTCCAAAATGACGAGCATTTTAGACTTTCTCAGCATATAAAGACCGAGGGGACCTCAACATTCTAGTCCGAGATGTAAAAGAACACTTTTGCATTATTTTTCTTACACGAAAAAAGTTAATTTGTCAAGCAAAAAGTTATGTAAAACAGTGGAGAAGGGAAGAAAGCAGAAGAGCAATCTTTT
>CAYFOO010000026.1:0-18301 GCA_964344775.1 uncultured Candidatus Peribacteria bacterium | reverse complement strand
ATAAAATCTCTTATTTCGCAAAAATTCCAAATTATTAAAGCGGCTTAGTATAAACACAAACTTCGGCGGACAGGAGAATCTTCATTTGATTAGTTCGAATAAACAAGAAGCACCTACGAAAAATAAGGAAGATCCTTCGCATTCTCGTGGAAATTTGATATTCTCAATGTTCTGAGGTCGAGAATACTCAGGAAGTTTTAGTTTTTTGTTTTTTCTCTTTCCGCTTTTCCCGCTTTCACAAAAATATTCTCCTCATTTTTGCCATTTGGACCGGATTCCGGTCAAGCCGGAATGACGTGATAGTTTTTAGGAAATCTTGATCGACATCGGGTGGTCTCGCATCTTCTCGAGCACCTTGCTCTCGATCTGTCGGATTCTCTCTCGGGTGACGTTGAACTCTCGTCCTACTTCTTCCAGCGTGTGTGTCACACCATCCTCAAGCCCAAACCGCATTTTGATGATTTTTTGTTCTCGGGCAGAGAGGTATTGGAGGAGATCGCCGATGTTTTCTTTGATCAATGTCCGGTGAGCAGAATCAAACGGAGAAACAGCCGATTCATCCTCGATGAAGTCTCCGAGTTTGGAATCTTCCTCCGTCCCGACCGGGGACTCGAGAGAGACAATGTCTTGTGAGATTTTGAGGATGTGGTTTACCTTCTTTACGTCCATATCCATCTCTGCGGCGAGCTCTTCTGGGAGTGGTTCACGTCCGAGCTCCTGGAGGAGTCTTCTCTGCGTATGCGTGAGTTTATTGATCGTCTCCACCATGTGGACGGGGATCCGGATCGTTCGTGCTTGATCAGCGATAGCTCGCGTGATCGCTTGTCGGATCCACCAGGTGGCGTACGTTGAGAATTTAAATCCCTTTCGGTAATCAAATTTTTCTACGGCTCGAAGGAGCCCAAAATTCCCTTCCTGCATCAAGTCCAAAAAAGGAAGACCTCGGCCGATGTATCGTTTCGCAATGGAAACCACTAGACGGAGATTTGATTCGGCGAGTTTTTGTTTGGAGGCCAGGTCTCCTTTTTCGATTCTTTTGGCCAGATCTACTTCTTCTTGAGCGGTGAGGAGTGGGACTCGGCCGATTTCGTTTAGGTACATTCGGACAGAATCGTTTGATATTTCTGACAGATCTACAGTCGGCATAGCCTCTTCTTCCTCATCTTCATCTCCAGCACCATCTTCCTCTACCGGGGCTTCTGGTCGGATGGTGGTTATTTTTGCATCTTTTCCTTTTTTGAGGGCTTCTTTCCAGATTTTTTCTTCTTTCACGTCGATCACATCTACTCCCAAATCAAAAAGCAGCTCGTACAGATTATCGAGGATGGTGATATTTTCTTCCACATCCGGTACGGCTCGCATCAACTCTTGTTCTGTAATAAACTGTTGATCTCGTCCTTTTTGGATTAAAACTTGGATTTTCTTGGGAAATGGTGCGATGCGTTTTTGGAATTTTCCCATGTTTTTAAATTTGGTTAGAGGAACTTAGAAAATAATTTTTTAATTGTCCAGTAAAAATTAGAATTGGGACAAAAATTCTTTCTTTTGAGAAGAAAGTAATCGGATATCATCAATCCCATATTTCATCATGACCAGTCGGGTTAGGCCGAATCCGAAGGCAAAACCGGAATATTTTTTTGGATCAATATTACAATTTTTCAGCACATTGGGATGGACCATACCGGCTCCCATAAACTCAATCCACCCAGTATTTTTACAAGTTTTACATCCTTTTCCATCGCAAATCGCACAAGAAAAATCTACTTCCAACCCTGGCTCTACGAAGGGGAAATACCCCGGTCGAAGTCGAATTTTTACCATTCTTTCGAAAAGTTCGGTCAAAAATGTTTCGATCACCCCTTTCAAGTGCGATAGAGAGATATTTTCATCCACCAGCAGTCCCTCCACTTGATAAAACATTGCATCATGACTGGCATCCACAGCTTCCGAACGAAAAACTCTTCCTGGAGCAATTAACCGGATTGGAGCCCCTTTTTCACACATTTTTCGAATCTGTACGTCTGAAGTTTGGGTTCGGAGTACTGAATTTTTATTTGGATCTTTTGATCCACGATTGATCCAAAAAGTATCCTGCATGTCTCGGGCGGGATGACTTTCTGGGATGTTTAGAGCATCGAAGTTATGCCATTCAGTTTCTACTTCCGGGCCATCAGCGATCTCAAATCCCATAGATTGAAAGATTTTTTCCACTTCTTTTTGCACTTGTGAGAGGGGATGTAGAGCTCCTTTTTTAAGCAGGCTTTTTTTTGTCACGTCGATCCAGTCTGATTTGAGCCTCCCGTTGAGAGCTGCCGTTTCGAGTTCATCCCTCTTTTTTTCAAATAAACCATCAAAATGTTGACGAAATTTTTGTACTTCTGGTCCGATCACCTGTTTTTCTTCTGGGGAAAGGTTTTTGAGGTCTTTGGAAATTTCATTTATAGCACTTTTCTTCCCCAAAAACTCCGCAAAAAAAGTCTCTAATTCTGTCTGCGTCTTAACTTTTGAAAAAGCGTCCTGGGCCTTCTTAAAAAGTTCTGAAACGCGGGAAGCAGAGTTTTTCACGTGCAAAAGTGGTAAAAAAGCTTGATTTTTTCGAAAAAATCGTGTATAGTATTTGGATTTGCTAAAAAAAGTCAAAATTTTCTTTAATTTCTTAAAAAATGGTAAATTTCAATTTCGGCCTCGGCAAGGATGAAGATCAAGCTGCTGCAGGAGATGATGCAGCGACTGCGACGAATCCTTCTGACGATCAGGGTGCTACTACTGTAGTAGATGATGGTGCTGCACCAGCAGATACGGCTGGGGTAGAAGAAATTCCTGAAGTCAAAATAGAATCTGTAGAGGAGATTCCAGAGGAAGAGGGAGCTGCTACAGAAGCTACTATATTAGAAGAAGCACTTGCTGAAACTTCAGAGGAAACTTCTGATAATACAAAAAAAGAAGATTCTTTGGACGCAGCTCCAGCAGAATCTGTTGAGACAGAAGCTTCGGAAGCAACTCCAGAAACCGCAGAAGCAGATCCGCTTGCTGCCTCTACTGAAGAAGTACCAGCTGCAGAAGCTGCTGCACCCGATGCAGGAGGAGAGGATCCATTTGCTGCTACACCAGCAGAAGTTGCTGCTGCACCAGATGCGGGAGAGGCTGACCCATTTGCTGCTACACCAGCAGATGCTGCTCCAGTCACAGAAGATAACCCTCTGGAAGCATCAATAGCAGAATCTGCTGTAGAAGCAACGCCAGAAACTGCAGAAGCAGATCCGCTTGCAGCACCTACTGAAGCACCAGCAGAAGTTGCTGCTGCACCAGATGTAGGAGGAGAAGATCCATTTGCTACTGCTCCTGTGGATATGGGAAATGCTCCAGCTACAGAAGAGTCTACTACTTCTGAAGAATTAGAAGCACCTGTTACTGAAGAAGTGAGTGAAGATCCACTTGGTGGGGGAGCTGCAGGAGATGACAATGCTTTTGGTGATGATTCTGCTGCACAAGATGATGCTGTGGCAGGGGATGATATTGATCCCCTTAGCTCTCTTCAAAAAATCAAGGCAGAAATTGCTGAGTTTGTAAAAGCTCATAACAAAAAAATAAAAGCCTACCGAGAAAAAGTAGCTCGATTCCGAAACCAAATTGAACAAGAAGAATCTCTTCTCGCAGATAAAAGAAAAGAGTTTGAAGATATGCTCAAAGAAATTCAAAAACTGTCCAAAACTTTTTCTGAAGAAGAGCGAAAAGATAAAGCAGAGGCCAAAGAAGAAGAAAAAAATGAGGGAAAGGCAGAAAAACACAAATCTCATCCAAAAAGAAAGAAGAATAAGAAAAATAAACATTCTTCTGAGGAATCTAATGCGTAATCAATTCTAAATTGATTTATAAAAAAGCCCCGCGAAAGCGGGGTTTTTTGTATCTTGTGCAATTTTTTGTGAGGAGTATTTTGTCACCGATGAAAATAATCCTCGCCTCCTCGTCTCCCAACCGAGAAGAACTTCTTCGACGGATGGGATTTCAGTTTCAGACAGTGCATCCGGATTATGAAGAGGTGATTGATCCCTCCCTTTCTCCTGCCAAACAGGTAAAAACCTTCGCGTGCGAGAAGGCTAAATCCGTGTTTCCACAGTTTTCATCTGAAGAAGATGTCTTGGTGATGGGGTTTGATTCGATGATTGAGTTCGAAGGCGGTTCGGTGGGGAAACCAAAGACCAAAAAAGCCGCTTTTGAGATGATTCAGTCTTTTATTGGAAAACCGCAAAAAGTGGTGACGGGGGTGGGACTGGTTGGAAACTGGAAGGGCAAACCTTTTGAAATATCAGATCTCGAAAGTACTTCTGTCAAATTTCGCTCAGATATAACCAATTGTCAGATTCGGCGGTATTTGGAGTTTGGCGATTGGCAGGGGAAATGTGGAGCGTACTCCATTTTGGGTACCGGAATTTTCTTTTTAGAGCCGTTTTCTGGAGATTTTCAGAACATTGTCGGTGTGCCGGTGGTGAAGCTCGGAAATATGATCCGAGAGGTGACGGGGAAGTCGCCGGTGTGGATTTTGGAACCAAAAAAGTAGTAAGTATCAAGTATTAAGCAAAAATCCCTGCTTCAATAATTCCTTTGCTTCTTTTTCGCTTATTCCTCGGCTTTCCGCAAAAAACAATAAATCTTCATCCATCTGAGTAATCGCGGCGGAGTGATGAGCGGATTTTACTTGGTTCGTTTTGACCGTGAGGATGGGGAGGGCTGATCCTTTTGCCTGATCAAAGAGCCAAATTTTTTCGTTGACGCTGACTTCACATCTTTCCGAGGTAGATTCTAGGATGGCCGCTCCATCAAAATTTAACTGGCTTTCATCTTCGGCCGTTCCATGCAGGTCAATCTTGGCGATTTGGTTTTTCCCCGATACTTTTTGCACCACCTTCCAGGATTTTTTATCTTTTCCGGTGGTTTGCACACGGCCGATGATTTCACATTGTGCGTTTTTGCCCTTTAATTCTATTTCCAGCATAAAATCACGAGATCCGGGTTCGAAATCTTCGAGGAAGATTTGCAGATTTTCATTCGCTTTCACGGTCATCTTTTTCGTTCCTGATGGATTTATTATTTTCATGATAGTGCTAATTGTCGGCTTTCAGCCGACCGGAGCAATGAATTACTCCGTTAACGAAGCTAGTAGTATTTAAAATTCTTGATTCATAATTTCCATTATTCATTCCGGGCGAGCTGAAATGGATAAGGAGGGAAGAGGAGGAAGTTGTTTTCATTATTTTTAGTGGATCCCTGCCTACGCAGGGATGACAAGGAATAAGGGATTAAGTAGTGTTTTCCATTTCTAGTTCGATCAGGCGATTGAGTTCTACGGCGTATTCGAGTGGCAAAGTCTTCACCACCTCATCAAGAAAGCCGTTTACGATCATACCTTTTGCCGTTTCTGCGTCGATGCCGCGAGATTCGAAGAAAAAAAGGATTTCCTGGGCAATTTTTCCAGCACTGGCCTCGTGGGTGATCGAGGCGGTGCTGTTCTCACAATTGATCTGGGGAATCGTATCAGATGTGGATTTATTATCGAGCATCAGGGCATCACATCGTACGTTGATCACGGCATTTTCTGCGGAATCTTTGACTTCTGCCAGTCCTCGGTAGGTCGTGATACCGCCGTCTTTTGAGAGACTTTTGCTCGTGACATTGGCTCGGCAATTTTTTCCAGAAATGATCACTTTTGCCCCGGTATCTTGATTTTGTCCTTCGGCGGCAAAAGCCACACCCAGATGATTGGTTCGAGCATTTTCTCCCACGAGCAGAGAGCAGGGATAGAGCATGGTCGCTCCAGAGCCGAGATTGCCGCCGACCCATTCCATCTTGGCATCTTTATTTACGATGGCCCGTTTGGTATTCAAATTATAGGTGTCTTTCGACCAGTTCTCCACGGATGAATATCGAAAAGAGGCTCCTGCCCCAACAAAGACTTCCACACATCCGGCGTGCAGGGCTTGAGATCCATATTTCGGAGCAGAGCAGCCTTCGATATAGTGGGCTTTGGCTCCATCCTCAATCACAATGAGGGTGTGCTCGAACTGCCCCTGATTGATCGCATTCATCCGGAAGTACGCCTGAAGCGGCTGATCCAGTTCTACCCTTTCTGGAACGAAGAGGAAGGTTCCTCCAGAGAAAACGGCATAGTGCAGAGCGGCAAATTTGTGATCGGCGATGGGGACACACTTGGAAAAATATTTTTGCACTAGATCGGGATACTTCTGGATTGCCGTATCAAAGTCTTCAAAGATAATGCCTTTCTTTTCCCATTGTGGTTTGAGATTATGATAAATATTTTCTGATTCGTATTGAGCCCCCACTCCGGCCAGCATGGCTCGTTCGGCTTCTGGGATTTTGAGCCGTTCGAAAGTTTTTTTGATCTTCGGATCGACTTCTTCCCAGGTCTTCGCATGGGACTTATCACTCGCAGAGGCAAAGAATCGGATTTGATCTACATCCAATCCAGAAAGATCCGGTCCCCACTCCGGCATCGGCATTTCGTGAAATTTTTTGAGTGCTTTTAGTCGATGTTCGAGCACCCAAGCGGGTTCTTTTTTGCTCGCAGAGATCTGCCGGACCAGATCTTCCGTTAGCCCTTTTTTGTATTTCCCCGCGTAGGACTGATCATCGGCCTTCTCGAGGTCGAGTTTGGAGAGTGATTGAAAATCAACTTTTGGATCGGGGGACATTGGCACTTAGAGTTTAGAAAAATCATCAACCGACATTTCCATTTGATGGATAATAGCTCTCAATGTTCCTTTTGGTATATCTCCTCGATGGTTTTTGGGAATGGGGATAGTGAGGTTTTTTTCAAGGTGGCAGTACACCTGGTGTTTTTTCGTTCGAACATACTGAAAACCAGCTTTTTCTAGCTTTCTAGCCAGCGTTTTATAGTTGATAATTGGCAATTTAGGCATGAAGAAGATCAGTTTTTACCCGGTAGGTGTTCACTTTTTCATATGGAGTTATTTCAAAATCTTTCTGAATCGCTTTTCTGGCTTCCAGACAACTTTCTATCGCTTCTGTAGCATTTTTGTAGGCTTCTTCTAGTGTTTCACCAGAAACAATACAGCCTTTTATAGCTGGGACTACTGCGGTAAAAACCCCATCCTCATCCTGAAAGTACTGGATCACAAAGGTAAAATCGTTTTTCATTTGTGTTCAATTTATATAGACACACTACAAAAATCAAGCTCAGATTTTCGACAAACAAAAAAGTACTATATTTCAATATGATATTATAGTGCCATAAAAATCTTTACAGGATTTAAAAGTTGCGAAGCACATGGTTGAATGTCGGAGCGGGTGTCTCGAAAGAGCACCCGGTTCACAACGTTTCTTGGAAACAAAACGTCATGAAGCACATGGTCTATCGACACATATGCTCCGACAAAAATGACATCGCTGACTTCGCCACGGTGAATGAAATATATGCCGATTTCTTTGGCGATCACAAACCTGCCAGGTCCACGGTCGAGGTCTCAAAACTACCGAAGAATGCGAAGGTGGAGATTGAGGTGATAGCTACAGAATAAAAAAGATCCTGATTGCTCAATACCCCAATTAAAACCGGTTCAATGTTCCTCGTGTCCGCCGAAGTCTTGACGTAGGCTGGGACATTGAACCAAGAGAATTCAGTCGTGATAGCTGAACTATTTCGAAACCTATTCAAAGAAACGTTGCGAACGGGGTAAGATACCCCGTCCTGCCTAAAGTGCTTCATTCGTGCAACAAAACAAAAGGAGCGGGTGGTCTGATGACACACCCACTCCTGCGTAGGTTTGAAAACCTACTACAAACCAGATACACCATAAACACGAACCGTTCCGGATTCTAAATTACCAGACCTTGCTTTGATTCTAAAAGCATCCACAGCAGCAGTAGAACGCCGCAAGCTCCATAATTCCGAAAAACTCAGAAAAAAAACAATGAAGGATTGTGGAGCTAAAATGCAAAATGGCTCCACAGGTCTAATCGACACTATGGAGCCTGCCTAGGTTTTCTTTTAATTGATTGTCGAGAGAATTTTTATGAAAAGTTAAAACAGATGGGATTTGGGAAGGTTTTTTAACAATATCACTATGCTGATGGTCAGATGACATAATGCAGGCTCCATAATTCCGTAAAAACTCAGAGAAAAAGCAATGAAGGATTGTGGAGCTAAAATGCAAAATGGCTCCACAGGTCTAACCGACACTATGGAGCCTGCGTAGCTGATAAAGAAAAAGCGTAGACTGAAGAGCACCTGGTTCGCAACGTTTAAAAAAACATCATGGCTCCACAGCTTTTCAAGACTATGGAGCCTGCCTAGGTCGAGTCAAAAAGACTCGACCTAGCGGGGGGCACTATATTATAATATGATATTGTAGTACCTCCTTCGTGCAACAAAACAAAAGGAGCGGGTGGTCTGATGACACCCCCACTCCTGCGTAGATCCCGATCCCGAGTACTCGGGAGGGAACTATGAAGCCTGCGTGAGTGCTTAATTTTACCAACAACCCGATCCAATAATAGTCGTCCAACCACTTCCACCAGCTCCACTACATGTACACAGAGAAGTTGTATTGTCTCCATCGTCTTTCATAGCTAGTACTCCTAGGTATTTTGTATCTGAATTACAATCGACGGGCTCAGTAGAGAGCGGTTCAAGCTTCATTGCACCGCCGATATCCAGAGTTGCAGCTGGGGTGGTAGTTCCCGTCCCAATCCCCAAGCCTGAGGAATTAAGGAACATAGCCGGAGCACTTCCTGGCACGTTGAACCGAAGATGATTTCCGTCAGAAGTCGAAATGCTAGACTGAGTGCCGTTGGTTTTCAGAGCAAGTATTGCCTGGTGTCCGACAGCAGAGGTTGTCTCAATCAATGCAGTAGATGTGAAATTCCCAGTCTTGTTTATATGAAGCTCTGCTCCCGGACTCGACGTCCCAATTCCCACACGACTATTCACCGTATCAGCGGTGATCAGGGATCCGATTTTCCCTCCATCTGATTCTCCAGAGGGGACTGCTGGCCAGGTGATAGCGAAGGTGGTTGTAATAAGTGTGACGATGGTCACTCCGAAGATGATTTTTGCTTTGTTCATTTTTGAATTTTTTTAGAAAAATAAAAAACAAACATATTGTAGCAGAGGTTGATTTGGGATGTCAAATTTTTTCCCAAAATTACCCCCTCTTTAGCAAAGAGGGGATAAAGGGGAGATTTGAAAACTGAGGTAGTAGCAAAAATAGAAGGAATTGCACTTTTGACGATTTCAAATCCCTCTTTAGTTCTCCCTTTTCTAAAGGGAGAGTAAAATGATTTTTTACTTCAACACCCGAAATCCCTCCATCTGAGGCAAAAAAGAATCAAACCCCTCCGCATGTACTTTCTCAATAATTTCTTTTCCTCCTGACCGAATAATCTTCCCCTGACAAAAAATATGCACCCGCGTTGGCATAATCTCTTTCAAAATCTTCTCAGAATGAGAAACGATGATCATCGCTCGAGATTTATCGGATAAAAAATCACGAATCCCCCGAGCGAGAATCCGCACTGTATCCACATCCACCCCCGAATCAATCTCATCAAGGAACGCTAACTTTGGTTGCAATGTGAGTAAAGTGGTCATCTCCAATTTTTTTCGTTCTCCCCCAGAAAACCCCTTATTCACCTCTCGATCAACGACGGATGATTCAAGCCGATTTTCGGTACACTTTTCTGATAGCGCTCGTTTGAACCGAAACTGAGAAGTGGTGGATTCATCGGTTGATTTTTTCGCAGCAAAAAGGAAGTCCTTCACCGCTACCCCGTCGAGTTCTGGAGGATGCTGAAAGCTCAGAAAAATTCCCTTTTTTGCTCGCTCGGCCGTAGACAATTTGCTCAAATCTTTCTCCTCAAATTCAATTTTTCCTTTTGTCACTTCAAATTTTCGATCTCCTAAAATCGCTCGCCCAAGCGTGGATTTTCCCGAGGCATTGGGACCGAGGATGACATGCAATTCTCCCGAATTCACTTCTAGATCAATTCCGCGAAGAATCTCGGTATCTTTGTGTGTGACGTGAAGGTTGGTGATTTTTAACATATAATTAGTTCTTAGTTTTTAGTGGTTAGTTCTTAGGGAAAATAAAATAAAAATTAAATCTGCAATCAAAAATCTAAAATCATCAATTCGATATTTTAATTTTCGTTTTGAATTCGTCGCGATTCTTCCATGATCTGCATCCAGAGATTCTGAATAAAAGTTTCTGAGATGCCAGATTTTTTCCCAACTTCTATGAGATTTTTGAGGTGCTTGGCTTCTCTTTCTGGATCGAAGATAGGTTTATTGGCAGCCTTTTTTGTTTCACCGACTTCGTGAGAACATTTCATTCGGAGAGCCAAGACTGTTAAAAGTTCATTATCTATTTCATTTATTTTTTTCCGAAGCTGATTTAATTTTTCTTCCATGGCAAATAGAACTTAGTTCTTAGAGCTTAGAACTTAGACAAAATTCGAAAAATCGCAAATCCTTATTTTAAGCAGTACGTCTTGAAGCGGAGATGAGGAAAAGTCCAAGGAAAGCAGCGATCAAAAGCACTACTACAGATCCACCAGGCCCACTTTTTGCTAGATCGGTACTGAAGCTGATGGTAGCTCCGTCAGACTTGTTTCCTGATTGATCCACTGTTTCGATTTTTATCTGATAGTTTTCTTCTAGTTCTACATCTAGCTCAATATCACTGGTGTATTTTCCGAGAGAGATTCCGTCGTCCCATTGCCCCAAACCTTTTCTGGAGTAGAGGATTTGGTCAGCAATATCATTTTCGATATCCAATGCTGTATTCCAAGAAAGTATTACTGTTTGATTGGATTTTAGATTACTAGAATCTACTTTTAATCGGCTTGCATCCAGTGGAGGATTGGTATCTTTTGGAGCTACGGGCTTTTCTTCTTCTGGAGCCCAGTAGTCAGAACTAGCTGGGTTTGCGTCTTCTATTTCCTTCGGAGCAGATGGTTGTTCTGGTGCTGGTGGAGTTTCTGTTTTTGGTTCTTCTATTACTGGTTCTGGAATTGGCTCTGGCTTCGGAGGATCAAAAAATTTGGCTGTAAATTCTGCTGTATCAGTGATTCCAGACCTTACGGGATTTCCTTCTTCATCTTCTACTAATGAACTAGCAATAACTTGATATATCTTTCCTGTGTCGAGTGCTTCTTCAGAAATAGTGAGTGATACTTTTTCTCCTTCTACAGAAGCTTCTTGAACTGTAATTTCTCTTCCAGAATCCTTTTCTTCGAGTGCGAAAGAATTTTTTCCGCCCTGCAATTTAACCGGTTTTGACATCGTGACCACTACTCTGGAATTTGAAGTTTGTTCGGCAGAAATAACAGTCGGGCTTCCTTCTACAGGAATAGCCGATACTTCTACTGAGTAAGTTTCAGATTCATTCCCTTCATCATCGACCGCCGTCAGGGCAAAGAAATATTCCACACCATTTTGTAAATTTTCAACGTCGTAAGAAGTTTGTGCTGGTACCAAGATTTCATCGGCGTAAGAATCATCTTCTGTTTGTACGGATTGTGTGCCGTAGTAGATTTTGTATCCGGTTACTACCCCATCTTCGTCAGTTGCTTCATCCCAAGCAAGAGAAATCTTCCCTGCATCAGGTGTGGCAGTGATGTTTTGAACTTCTGCGGGAGCTACTTGCGTTTGTGCAAAAGCCATACCGAAGGCAAGGACACTAGCAAGCAAGGGGGCGAACGTGAGGATTTTGAATTTCATTTTATAAGGTGAAAAAATATTCTTTATAAATTTTAAATCTAATGGACTATGTTTTGCAAGTTTTTTTTTATTTTTAAAGATTTATTGACATTGTAAGGAATCTTTTTATCCTCCGTGCCAATTATTTTTAAATTTATTTACATCATGCAAAAATCGTATGAAAACGTAGTTTCAATCGCCGGAGTAATCCTGATCGTAGAAGGGGTGGAAGGGGTGAAATATGAGGAGCTGGTCGAGGTAGAAACCGAAAAAGGAGAAAAACGAATGGGGAAAGTTTTGGAAATCAATGGCGATAAGGCGATGGTACAGATGTTTGAGTCTACACAGGGATTTGCTACGACGGGTTTGAGAGCCAAATTTCTCGGAAAAGTAGCGACTCTAGGGGTTAGTCCAGACATGCTGGGGCGTGTTTTCAACGGAGCCGGAAAACCAATTGATGGAGGGCCAGAAGTGCTTCCAGAAAAACAAGTAAGTATCGCTGGAGCACCGATCAATCCGTATTCTCGTCAGTTTCCGTCTGATTTTATCCAGACCGGAGTTTCAACCATTGATGTGATGAACACCCTCGTGCGGGGACAAAAATTACCAGTGTTTTCTGGATCTGGTCTTCCTCACGCGGAGTTAGCTACTCAGATCGCCCGACAAGCAAAAGTAAATGACGGATCAAACTTTTCTGTGGTATTTGGAGCGATGGGGGTGACCTTCGAAGAAGCGATGTTTTTTCAACGAGAATTTGAACGAACTGGAGCGATCGAAAATGCAGCACTCTTTATCAATACCGCAGCCGATCCAGTAATTGAGCGAATTGCTGTGCCACGGATGGCACTAACTTTGGCCGAATATTTGGCCTTCGAAAAAGACATGCACGTACTCGTTATTTTAACTGACATGACGAACTATGCCGAGGCTCTACGAGAGATCTCAGCAGCCCGAAAAGAAGTGCCAGGACGACGAGGATATCCAGGATATTTGTATACTGATCTTTCTACGATTTATGAACGAGCCGGACGGATGAAGGGAAGCAAAGGATCTGTGACGCAAGTACCAATTCTTTCCATGCCAGAAGATGATATCACGCATCCAATTCCGGATTTGACCGGATATATCACCGAAGGGCAGTTTGTACTCGATCGAGGACTACATCAGAAACAAGTAGCCCCCCCAGTAGATGTTTTGAAATCCCTCTCTCGTCTAGCTGGGGCCGGGATGGGAGAAGGAAAAACCCGAGAAGATCACTCCAAACTCAAAGATCAGCTTTTTGCTTGCTACGCACGGGGAAAAGACGTTCGTGAGCTCGCGGTGGTGCTCGGAGAAAGCTCACTTTCTGACATTGATAAGACATATCTCAAATTTGCTGATGCTTTTGAAAAGGAATTTGTAGGACAAGGGTTCCAGACCGACCGAACAATTCTCGAATCACTCGAGCTTGGGTGGGAGCTTTTGCGACCGTTCCCAATCTCTGAATTAAAGCGAATCAATCAGAAGACGATCGATGCGTATCATCCGGATAAGAAGAAGTCATAATTTTGTTTTTCAGGTTGTAGGTGGGAAGTTGTAAGTTGTAGGGAAAAAACAAAAATAAATAAAAATCTTTAAAAGGGGGAGTATTTTTTAACTTTATATTATTATGAGTAGTCAAAACTGGAAATCGTTGAAGCCGATAGACGAAGCTCTCTTGGAAGGGATTGATTTTGAGGCAATGCCGGGGCGTGATTTAGGAGAATTTACGGTTAGATATTTAGTGGGAAGTTTTTTGAATGATGTTCCGAAGGACGATCAGAAAGTACAATTAGAAGAAATGAAAGCACAGAGAGATCGATTTTAAGCAACTATAATGAAAAAAATGGCAGAGGAATATGATATACTTTTGGTTACACAAGAAGGGGAAATCCCTATTTTTACGAGACTCAATGAAACGGCTGAGCAAGTAGTGAATGCGGTTTTTACTGCACTTGATAGGTATTTGGAACAAGCGGCATAATATTTGTTTGCCTTTCGTTTTGTTTGTGTTAGTTTTTATGTCCTGTTTGTATGCAGATGGTGGCTTGATTTGAGCATGCTGTTTGCTGGGCAGGGCTGGTGTTCTTTGACAGAATCGGAATCATAAAATCCCGCGAAGGGGAGAATTTGCCGATAAAATTTATTGTCGGTAGGCTCTCCTCTTTGCGGGGAGAATGCTTATGTTCAACATTTGGGAGGACTTAGCGATGGATGAAATGGTTTCTTACATAAACGATGCTCCTGTGTACCTGGTCTTCCTGGGTTTCGGGTGGAGTTTTGTGATCCTAAACATACACTTCCTCCCATTCTTGCCGTTCGTGTTGTTGTGTCTTGGGTTGTTTGCTGACGGAGGGAGATCGAGACCGGATGAGTGGGGAGTCATTCTTTTTGCGACGGGGGCTGTTGTAATCCTCAAGGTAATGGGATATATGTTCCCGCCCTTGCTTTTGGGGATGTTGGGGATGGTCTATCCCTACTATGTCTTCCTCGAGGAAGAAGAGGCAAGAAAAACTTGCGGGTGCGACTGTTGGCTTTTTTATCCTTAGTGCTTCCCCTGTTCAGTCAAAAAGAACACCAGTTGTTGGGTGTGGGGCCGGCAAGTGTCGGCCCCACCTTTTTTTATTCGTGCCCCAAAAAATCCGTGGTTGTGTCTAATGCTGCCGGTGCTCCAAGGAGCTTGTCCATTTTGTCTAGGATTTTGTTGGTATCGACCCATTCTTGTTTTCCGGTTTCCATATTGCGGAGGATGACTTGTTTTTTCTTCACTTCCAGGTCGCCCATCAGGAGGGTGTAGGGGACGCCAAATTCAGTAGCTCTGGCAAGTTGCTCGCCCATAGCGGTTTTTCCCAGCACTCCTACAGCATGAAACCCGTGTTCTCGTAGTTTCACCAGCAGGGGGAGAGCTTCTCGTTTCGCTACCGGGCCGGTAGCGGCTAGGAAGATTTGGAGATCGTCTTTGTGTGGGACATCGATGCCTTGTTTTTTCATCAGCCCCACCAATCTTTCTATCCCGGCAGAAAATCCGCATCCGCCCAGAGATGGGCCTCCCATTTTTTCTATCAATCCATCGTAGCGTCCACCGACCAGGATTTTGTTCTTTGTATCTTTTTCATGGAATTCAAAGATGGTATGGGTGTAATAATTTATCGGACGAGTGAGGGAGTATTCGATTTTGTATTCAATTTCAAAAGATTCGAGATAGTCGATCGTGGTTTTGAAGAATTTTTTTGAAGATTCAGAAAGAAATTCCGTTATTTTGGGAGCCATCTGGACCAGGATTTCTTCATCTTCACTTTTGGGTTCGAGCAGTTCCAGGTATTTTTTTTGTTTCAATTTTTCCTGGCTTTCCGGGGTCATGCTTCTTTCTTTCCCGGCATAAAAATTTGCCAGGGCATCGATGTACTTTTTCCGATCTTCTGGAGTTCCAATCGTGTTGATTTTGAGAATACAATTTTTCCGAATCTGCAGATCAGTGAGGATCCGATGTCCCAGATAAATAACCTGGGCATCAATTGAGGGGTCTGTTTCCCCGAGCACTTCTACTCCCAATTGCCAAAACTGTCTTTGTGTTCCTGTTTTTACCCGTTCAAACCGAAAACATCTTTCGATATAATAAAGTTCTGCTGGAAGTGCTTTTTCATACATTTCATGTTCAATAAAAGAGCGGACAATCCCCGTAGTGATTTCTGGACGCAGAGAAAAATTTCTATCCTGTCGATCGGCAAAAGTAAAAAGTTCTTTTTCTGTTATTTCTGAAGTTTCCCCCAGGGCTCGTTTGAAAGCATCTGTTTCTTCGTACATGGGTGGTGAAATTCTTCGAAACCCAGACTGTCGAAATCGGTGACGGACGACTTTTTTTACAAAAGTAAAAAAATCATGATCGTCTGGGAGAAAGTCAGCAGTTCCCTGAGGAGCTTTGAAAAATTTTGGCATAAGATTAGGAGCAAGTATTAAGTATCAAGTATTAAGTGGGTCCAAAATTTAAAATTTAAAAAGCAAAATTCAAAATTTGGAAGAAGGTTTTAAAATTTTAAGTCCTATTTTTGTGAGTTCAGAATCCGTTTTACCGCCAAAACACAATTTCCTGGATCCACGACCGTGAGAACTGGGGTTTTTGATGGCATCCGGAGAGTAGAATGAATATCAACCATATACTCTTCCAGGTTCTTGTGAGGTGGGCAGGCAATGGTTACATTTCGTGAATTTGCTGCGACGAAACCAGAGAGTGCATTTGATCGGCCAGCAATGGTGATGAAAACCACTTTTGGTTCTTCGTAGTATCGTTCCATAATTTCCATTACTTTTGCTGGTTCTTTGTGAGCAGAGGCCGCAAAAAGCTCCGTCTTAATATTTGCCTTCTTGAGGGGTTGAATAATTTTGTCTTCTGCAAATGGAAAATCCGCTTCAGAACCGCAAATGACAACTACTTGTGCTTCCATTTTTTTTGAAGTGAAGAATTATGGCTCGCACCCTACACAAAAAAGACTTGCCTGTAAAGCTTTTTTCATCTAGAATGCGGCTATGAAATTAATAAGATTTTTGTTTGCGGCAACGATTGGAATGGTTTATGGGCTGATGTTTGCTCAGCGTCCTGGAAAAGACCTTCGAAAGGAGCTCAAAAAATCGAAGGAGCCCTACAAAATACTTTTTAACGAGTGTAAGGAGGCAGATTTAGAAGCTCTAGATGAAGTGACTCATTGGGCAAAGGAATCTGAGGATCTTCAAAGATTGCTAAAAACAGGACAAGTACAGTTTGATGATTTTGTACAGGGAGCGAAAAGATTGAGCAGCGAAGGCCGTGAAATTGCTACCAAAAAGCTCGAGGAGCTCTCAAAAGAAGCTCAAAGTGCAGCAAAAGAACTCAAAAAAACAGCGATAAAAAAAGGAAGCACACTGAAGAAAGATATTGGGAAAGAGGTGAAGACGATGGCGAAGAAGATTAAGAAATAGAAGTTTGAAGTTCAAATTTTGAATCTAGCAAGTTTTTTTAATATTTTTTTGTGTGCAAAAAGAAGACGGCCCCCCCCCGCAAAGCAGGGGGAATTGCGAAATGTCGCATTTCTTTGTCTCCCTTATCTAGAGTGGTAGTTCAAGAGTTCCAACTCGATGACAAAAAATATCATCAAATAGGCACTTTTGAACCTTTTAGCCGACAGGACATTTGTGTTTGAGAAATCGATCTTCAAAAACCAAGGATTTTTGAGATTTTTTTACTTCAAACACAAATAAATGCCGGCTTTTACATTTTGTAAAGGAACTCGGTGTTTTTATTTATTTTTGATCTTTTCTCTAGTTTATTCTTCGGGGAATTTTTGTCAAGATCTTATTGTTGTCCTGCCCGCCATTCCTGTGGGCTGAGGATGATCTCCAGGCTGTCTCCCGGAAAAGACACCACCTGAATATTGTAGATCAGGGCTTGTTTGTTGGCGATGATGTTTTCGTGCAGACTTCTAAGGCGAGTATCGTAGTTTTGTATGTTTTGTAGGAGCATTTTTCTTCCGCTGGCTTGTACGGAATTGCTGACCACTTGTTTTTCCGCATTGGCTTTTTGGTTGAGAAATATTTCTATTTTTGACCCATCAAATTGTTGCAAGGCTGCAAAAAAAGCATCTTCATTTAAAACAGAATTTTGATTTGCGGTTTGCGATTGTTCAGCGAAGTAAGTATATTCTTCCACCAATTTTTTTTGCAAGATTTCAGAATACTCGATGAGGAGCTGAACTTCTTGGATGATCTTGTTTATCTGGGCAGTTCGGATTTGTGGCACGTTACTGTGGATCAGCTCGGAAGCCGGAATATCAAAAAAAGAATTTGCTCGAGCGAGCCACGAAGTGGCACTGAGAATGCTGCTTTTTTTGTTCCAATCAGCAAATTTTTCGTTGAGTTCTAGGATTCGATTTTCTGGGGGGAGATATGGTTGAGGTATTTTTTCCTCTTTTTTTACCAACGGAGGAGCGGCAACTGGTTTTTCTTTTTTGACTGGAGGTTTTTCTGGTACTACCACTTTTTCAACTTCTTTTATTTTTTCTTTTATTTTTTCTCCTTCCCAGGTAGGTCCCCAGATAGCCCAGAGAATAAAACTGAAAAGGCCGAGGAAAAAAACAATTTTTATAATGTTCCAGATAACCTGCTGGGCCATCCAAAAAACATCTCCCTCTTGGTCTGCCAAAAGCTCATCATCTTCCTCTTCTAGATGATCCAACTCTGCTTCTTCTTCCAATAACTCTTCACTGGGAGCAGTGACAGGTTTTTCTCCTGTTTTTTTCCCTGTGGAAGTAGGGGGAGGAGATTTTTCTTCTGTTTTTTTAGGGGGTAATTTTTGTTCGGCAGATTCTGAAGTTTCTTGTACAGGCGTTTTTTTTGATGTTGTAGGTGTATCAGGAGAAAAAGGATTTTTTCCTGCGTTATTTTCTTCACCGTTTTGTGGTGGAGGCTGTGTATCTGTCATCTGATAATTATATCATAATCTAGCGAAAAAAGCAATAAAAATCACTCAAAAGACCCCAATTTTTTAAACTGGATTTAATTAGAAACACTTAAATAAAG
>CAYFOO010000025.1:0-18783 GCA_964344775.1 uncultured Candidatus Peribacteria bacterium | reverse complement strand
CAGCGATAGAGCCTTCGATGGCCCAGAAGGCGGCCTTCCAGAAGATCACGACGGTGGCGACTTTCCACATCAGTCCGTAGAGGCTGGAGACACCGAACTGGCTCAGTCCACCACCTCCGATCTCGATGAAGTCGACCCCAGTCTCGGGATTGAAGTCCATCATGGCGGCCACCATCACGAAGGAGAGTGAGAATGCCGCAGCGATTTTGAGAGGCATGATGAGGTTGTTGACGAGCATTTCGCCGACATTGAGTTTTCCTCCTCCCGTGAATCCCATGATGCCTCCAGCGACGATCACCGGAGAGACAATCATGAGGAGCCAGAGTACGAGTACCCGAGAGATCAAAGCCACGAATATCGCGGCGAGGGCTACGATGTACGCCAGAGCGAGGATTGTCGAGAAGAGCACATTTTCTGCTACGTCGGAGAATTTTCCCATGTTGGCCGCGAGGGCGGGGAGCTTCTCCAGACTCTGGAAAAATACCCCAAAGGCCAAGAAGATGTTTTTCTTTTCGCTGTCGAGGCTGGCGAGGTCTTGGGTTTTTACTCTGATGAGACAGCTGTTTGTTCCAGAGCTACTCGAACAGAGACTGTCATTCATCCAAGCGGCAAAGGTTTTACATTGTTGATTTTTCTTTCCCGGGTCTTGGTATGATGGGCTGTATCCACCACTGATTTTGCCACTTGAACCAATTGTACATTCGTCTTCTTCTTTGTTATTACATTTACAAGGCAGTCCCATCTCCGTGGTACGGTAGTTGAGTAGATGTCTGGTGTTTGGGGCTCCTTTTGCCTCGATAGCGGCATCAGAGATCGAGAGGATCGCGACGGTCCCTACATGGACCGCGTCGATCACTACCCGGAAGGCGAGCAGGGAGAAATTAATCGCAATCATCGCGAGGATGATCTTTGGGAGTTTTTCTTTGATGGTCCAGTTTCCGCCTTCTCCAGCAGCCGTGCTGAAGAGATTCGCCGCGGCCAAGTAGAGCAAAAATAGTACAAATCCAATATTCGTAAGGTTTCGGACAAACCGCCACATGGGCAGGATCGCCTCCATCGGTCGGTCTCCGGTGATGAGTTCTGTTCCCAATAGATCTCCACCAAATTTGATCAGCAGGAGGACGAGTGCAGTACAGATTTTGATTATCAGCGACAGGATCTCGGCCAACCCTTTCAGTGCTCCCTGATTGTCTTGAGCAAACGCAATGGCACTTGGATCTAACACCTGAAATGCAAAAATCCCTGCCAGTGCGAGACATGCATTTCGCGGAGAGACGAGAGATTTGAGCAATTTAAACATATAAATATATTGATTTATCTGATTATTATACCATGAAACAGAGGGGAAAACAAGGGAAATTGGGGTAAATTTTCACACCCTTTAAATGTTCTGCAATTCCTCAATAAAGATTGAGCTGCTAATACATTCGATCTTCGGCCCGGCCTTCGTCCCGAGGACTCGGGACGGCGGAGTAGGCAATAATGCGGCTTTTCCCGGGGGTTTGACTCATCTTCGACAAGCTCAGATTCACTCACCCCCGTGAAGCCGCATAAAATCAATCCTGTAGTGAGTCTTGCTAAATTTATGCATCACGAGTGTGAAAAGTTACAAATTGAGATGTTTTCCTTCGTTTTTTAGAAAAAATGCAAAAGTCATTTGCTTCCGCCTGTTAAGGGGGAACGTGCACCTGTATTTTATTTTTTAAAATAGACTTCCTGAGCTTTTTGAAAATTTGGCTTTGTAGCAGCTCAAAGAAAAAGAAAAAAGTGAAGGATCTTCCACTTATTTTTTACGTTCTGCTAGAATGAAAAAGTAATGAATAAGCAAAAACAGGGAAACGTTTACATTATGGGAAGTGAATCTTTAGTACTTTATGTTGGGTCAACATCGGACCTGGAAAAACGAGTATATGAACACAAAAATAAACTAGATCCAAATAGTTTTACGGCTCGATACAGTGTAAATAAACTCCTTTATTATGAAGCGGGGGGAGGTCTAGGAGCAGCTCTTGATCGGGAGAAAAAAATCAAAGGCTGGAAAAGAGAAAAAAAATTAGATCTCATTCGAAAAAAGAATCCATCATTTCGGGATCTTGCTTTCGATTGGTATGATGATTGATCCATAAATTTATAGGAAGATCCTTCGTTTTTTTCTGGATTTTTGATACATTTCACAGAGGCAGTGCTTCAAAAAGCCTCAGGAAGTCTTTTTCATTATTTTATTTTTTCGATAGAATAAACCTAGATGAACCTCTCCGAAGCCCAGGCTCGTATCGAAAAACTCAGATCGCAGATCTGGGAGGCGAACGCGGCCTACTTCAATGAAAACAAAGAAATTGTGCCAGAGGCCGTGCGGGATCAACTCAAAAAAGAATTGATCGAGCTGGAAACCCAGTTTCCAGACCTCATCACTCCGGATTCTCCGACGCAGCGAGTGGGAGCTCCACTGGCAGGGAAATTGCCAAAGGTGCCACATCGGAAAAGAAAATATTCTTTAGCCGATGCTTTCTCAGCCGACGAGTTGCGAGAGTTTGACGAGCGAGTGAAACGCTTTCTCAAAGTGGACGAAGTGGAATACTCCTGCGAACTAAAAATCGATGGGATCAATATTACGCTTTGGTACGAGGGGGGGGAGTTGGTAAAAGCTTTGACCCGAGGGGATGGACAGACCGGAGAGGATGTGACACACACGATACGTACCTGTGAAAATCTACCGTTGGAATTACCAGAAAAACTAGATCTAGAGGTAGCAGGGGAGTGTTTTATCGCCAAAAATGACTTTGAAAAACTGCAAAAGGCATTTCCGGACGGAAACTTCGCCAATCCGAGAAATCTCTGTGCGGGGAGTGTTCGGCAGCTGGATCCGGCGGTTGCTGGGGGGCGAAATCTTCGGCTTTTTTTGTACGAAATGAGGGGGGAAAAAATTAAAAATCAGCAAGAACTTTTTGAATTTTTCGATCAATTGGGGTTGCCACATGAGAAAGATTTTAAAGTGCTCGGAGATATAGAAAAAGTGATCAAATTTTGTGATCACTGGTCAGATAAAAAACATCGTAATGGCCTTTTCTACGAGATTGATGGGGTTGTGGTGAAGGTGCACGATTTTGCCCTGCGGGAGCGTCTGGGCTACACGGCCAAGACTGCCAAATACGCCATTGCTTACAAATTTCCGGCAGAAGAAAAATATACAAAACTGCTGGACGTACACTTCCAAGTGGGGCGGACGGGGGCAGTGACACCAGTGGCGATTCTTGAGCCAGTAGTGATTTCCGGTTCCACTGTTTCTCGTGCCACACTTCACAATGCCGATGAAATCGAACGAAAAAACGTGATGATCGGAGACACGGTTGTCGTTCGCAAAGCCGGAGAAATAATTCCTGAGGTACTCGAACCGATTTTGTCTCTGCGAGAAAAAGAGGCTCAGTCAATTGTTTTTCCCGACCACTGTCCTGAGTGTGATCAGCCATTGAACCGTACGGAAATTGTGGCTCGTTGTGAGAATCCCGACTGTCCAGCCCGGCATCGTGAAAAATTGATCTACTTTGCTCAGATGCTCAAGATTGATGGACTCGGGGAGAAGACCATTGATGCTCTTCTCGATCTAGAACTACTTCATCGGCCACCGGATCTGTGGAAACTCAAACCACTCGATCTGGCCATGCTTCCTGGATTCAAAGAGAAGAAAATTTTGAACTTGATCGCGGCCTTGGAGGACAAAAAAAAGCTCACTTTGACAGAAATTTTTACCAGCCTGGGGATTCGCCTGGTAGGAACCGAAAATGCCAAGATGTTTGCGGACTTTTTTTACGAAAAATTTGGTGAATTTAAAATGTCAGAATTGAATAAAAAAATTGATCAAACTTCAGTTGAAGAATTTATAGACATCGATGGGGTAGGAGAAAAAGTAGCCGAGCATTTCTTTGATTTTATTCACTCCGAACGAGGAAAATCGCAATTTGCCGATTTTGCTACCGTGGGGATCGAACTCCACTGGCCTGAGGCAAACACAGAAGATCAGATATTTGCCGGAAAGAAATTTCTCATCACCGGAACCTTCGAAGCGTTCTCCCGCGACGAACTGAAGAAGATTTTGACTGAGAAAGGCGGTAAAGTTTTATCAGCTATTTCCGCCAACGTAGACATTTTGTGTGCTGGCACAAGTCCTGGCTCTAAGCTCAAAAAAGCACAAGAATTGAGCGTCGAGATCTGGGAAGAAGATCGAATTTTATCTGAATGTAAAATCGAGCAAAAGACAGCAACCTTGTTTTAGAGCAGAGCAACTTTAAAATTGCATAAAATACTTCTCTGGATATTTTGAAGTGCCAAAAAATATCACCGTAGTTTGTGCTACTTCAAAAAAAATATGCAATTTTATACTTTGTTAGCTCTGTCTCTCCAAATTTTTTATCAATTCTTGATCAAAAGTTGCCAGAGAAGTGTGGTGCATTTTTTTGAAAACTAAGAGTGCTGTATCCACAAAAGAAAGTTTGTTTTTATTTTTCTGAAAAAAAGTAATCGTTTCTTGTAATTCATGATCTTCCAAAGACTTGATAAAAACATTTTCATTGTTGGTTAAAAAATCCAAACAACAAGTGGCTGTTTTATGCCCTTCTTTGAGCTTCAAAACAGTTGCCACCTCCAATAAAACATAATCCAAAATCAAAATATTGCCTGCCAAATTTAAAATTTCTAAAGCTTCTAGATGATGAGTTTCTGCTTCACGAAAAGCCGCAATAACAATCGAACTATCTACCAAAATCATTTTAGGCGTAAATATATTTTTTAAAACTTGTGGCTAAGTCTTTTTCTTTATTTTTGCTCTTAAATACAAATTGAGACAAATCCTCCAATCGATATTTTTTAGAGCCTCCTTTTTCTTCCTCTTCTAGCGGTGTTATTTTGTAGGCCGGTTGAGAATATTTTAGCACGATGAAAGTAGTTCCATTTTGCACTTCTTCACTCACTTTTTTGAAGTTGGTATATAACTCTTTTGTGGAAACAAATTTTTGCATCTGTATGAAAGTTGTATTTTATTTACAACTATAGTTTATATTATTTTTTGAATTTTTGCAAAACTTTTTTTACAAAAAGCCCTGAATAACTCAGGACTTTTTACTTTCGAATTTACATTTACTTATTCCTCTCGAAAGAAAATCGAGGTAATCACTCTTCGAATTTTTCCGATGTCATTGAGGATGCCTCGTCGATTTTCTGGGGCCTCCACCTTAATTTTCCAGAGATAATCGTTGATCGGATCTTTAAAAGTGAAGAGGGCAATTCTTTCTCGATTTCCAGATCGTACCAAGAAGAAATGTCCGACGTCTTTATTCACCTTCGTCTCAAAAGTCATTTGGCTCAAAAGTGTTTCGTCTTGCACTACACGCGGACTAGAAATGTTCGAGGTGACTTCGTTTTCGTACATATCTGACTTCTCAGAAACACATTTCAGGATCAAACTGTAGGTTTGGAACTGACATTTTTCATCCGTAGGAGTGATGGTGATCACCGAATCATCTGATCGGAGAAGCATTTCCCCAGAATTATACATCATGGTGTCGGACACCTTCTTGAACTCTCCCGGCACCTTGATTTCAAAACCAATGTTGTCCGCTTTTACTTTTTGAGAGGTATTTCGAGAGAGGCGAGAGGTTTTTCGACGTTTATAAAAATTGCTTCGAGTCGATTTTTTTGCCGCCCGAGAGATAGTTTTTCTTTTTGGAGTGGTAGCAGTTTTTGGTTTTTGGAAAAGTGAATAAATCACTTGTTGTAGCGTTCGATTATCATTGAGAATATTATTTTTTTCGTTTGGAGCCGTGATTTTCATCTGCCAAACAAATTTATTGGTCGGTTCCAAAAAGGTCAGAAGTCCAACTTTTTCAAGGTTGTTCTGAAGGATAAGAAGTTTGGCCGGACTTTTTTTATTGGCTTCAACTTTCGAGGCTCGCAAAAACATATTTTTGCTTTGTTGTACCTCAAAAGAAGGAAATTCTTTCTGAAGCATGTCACCGTAGTCCTCTGCCTTTTCATTGAGACAACGCTGACTAGAAGAAAAACTTCCCTCACAGGCCTCTGCAGAAGCAGTTACCTCAATACTAGAATTACCATTTTCTAGGATCAATTTTCCGCTGCTCCAGTTGAGTGAGTCGGAGGTTTTTTCAAACCCTTTTGGGACAGAGATATAAAAAGGAACGGCCCCTGCGGTCATAGCAGCCAGAGCAGTTCTGATTCGAGATTCTGATTTTGCAGCGACCCTTTTTCTATTCTTAAAAGTTCCACCTTTTCGTTGTCCTCTGGTAGTAGATCTCTTTAACGATCTTTTGGAAACTGTGGGCATTGCTTTCCGATAAATATTACGTCGCCTGCTGATGGTTCGACGTTGAGCAGAAGTAGCTCTTCTTTTTTGAACTGTTTGTTTGAGCTTATCAAACTGAGTAATACTACTACCGCGGAACCGGTTCATTCTTTTGGCATCTGCAAATGGAGCAGCCAATAGAGAAAAAACAATCCCGAACATGATACAAATCTTTGTGAATTTCATTTTTTTTAATGTTAAAAAATACGTCCTTCAGCGTAGATGGTTCATGGGGAAAAGTCAATGGAAATGGAGGACAGGTTGTAGGTTATAAGTTGTAAGTTGTAGGGGATTTTCCCCTACAACCTACCACCTTCAACCTACAACTTTTTAACTACTAGCTTCCGATACCACTGTTCCAAAGTCTGTGAAGCGAGTGTGACCACATCAGCCATCATTTTTTGTAGATGACGGATTCTCTGGAGGAGTTTTTCTAGTTTTGCCGGAGAGAAATTCTTAGAATTTTGAATTCTTTGTGTTTCTCGGACCAATCTTTTTACTTCTCCTTCGAGAGCTTTTACTACTTGTTTTTGTTGTACTTTTTTCGAAGGAAGAACAATTTTCTTTTCTGCTGGATGGCCACCGAGGAGTCCGGCAATTTTTTGGGAAATACCAGCAAAAGAGAGACCTTTTTGATCGTCTTTTTTCGCTGTTTGAGACGATGGCTGTGCGTCTTCCTTTACATTTTTTCCAACTACTTCTGAGACCTTCGTATCAATAGCCCCCAAAGCGGAATCAAATTCCTGAGCTGTTTCGGCTTCAATGATCTTTTCAAACGCACGTTCCTTCGATTGTTCTCCTTTCTTCTCCATGTTTGGATTATACTATAACTTTAATTAGTATCAAGAGGATATTTTAGGTATTTGGTATGCAGTATATGGTATATGGGGATTCTAAAAGAGTATTTAGATGTATAAATCTCCCCCCATATATGATATACCATTTTCTTTTTTTGCTTGATACTTAATACCTGAGGGTTCTCCCCTGGTAGGGGGAGTGCCTGTCGGCCGAAGTCCCGAGTACTCGGGACGAAGGCTGAAGAGGGGGAATGATGAAATCATACTTGATACCGAAAAATGAGTTTTAATTTTTCTCTAAAAATTCCTCGTGTACTCGTTTCAAATCGGCATTGACCACGTGGGTATAGATTTGCGTGGTAGAAATACTGGCGTGGCCGAGCATTTCTTGAACGGATCTCAAATCAGCCCCGTGACGGAGAAGAGTAGTAGCAAAAGTATGTCTCAGGACGTGCGGAGTGACGGGTTTTGTGATTCCACATTTTCTCCCTCGATCACGGATCATCACTTCTATCGCGGTTCGTGAAATTCTACGTGATTCACCATTCGTCTCAAATTCATCCGGCCTTTTCCTCGCATTGATAAACAGTGGGGCCCAGTTGTCTTCTCGCAATTTGAGATAGTTTTCTAATCTTTCCACCGCATTATCCGTGAGAAAAACCGTTCGAACTTTTTTTCCTTTTCCGATGATAGAAAATTCTTTGAGTTTACAATTTACATTTTCTTGATTGAGAGCACAGAGCTCAGAGATTCGTAATCCGGTCGAAAAAAGCATCTCGATAATTGCTCGATCTCGGGCGGAAATGAGTGGATTTTTGCTTTCTTCATAATTTCTCAGTCGATCGAGTTCATTCAGCGTGAGACCAGATACGTCTCGCGATTCTTGTTTGAGCAGTTCAATTTTTTCAGGAGCCAGGATATTTTTACCCAGCTCTCGCTTAAGACAAAATTTCAAAAAAGATCTGACTGGAATCAGATAGATGTTTTGCGTACTACGAGAAAGGGTTTCGCCTTTTTGATTTTTCTTCGCAAAGATTGCATCACGGAAGTCATCGATGGAATTCAGGTCAATATCAGCAATTTTCGCTTTCTCGCCCATGATTTCCGTCAACAGATCAAGGCTTTTTTGATAATTACGAAGTGTGTACTTCGAAGCGTTTTTTATATTTCGAAGGTATTTGACGTAGCGTTCTACTGCATCAGTGATGAGCATGTTTTGATTATCAATGAATTTTTAAATTTTGGAATGTTTTTTTTACATAAATACATCTGCAGAATTGTTTCGATCAGATTCTATACGATATTTGTTTCGGAATAATTCTTTCAAAATCAATTATTTCAAAAATTCCACACATGTTTCCACCTCTTTTTTCGATCCAATAAAAATGGGGGTTCTCTGGTGTACTTCTTTCACTTCTGTTTCCAGGATTCGATTCCCTTCCTGATTGAGGGAGGTGCCGCCGGCTTCTTCGAAGACAAGGGAAAATGGCATGCATTCAAAAAGCAGTCTCAATTTAGCATCCGGATATTCATTGTCTCTGGGATAACTAAAAATGCCTTCGCCTTTCGACAAAATATGGTGCAGATCGGGCACCATTCCACCGGAATACCGTAATTTTCTACGATTATCGATCCAGTGGAGCACGAGATTGCGGTATTTTCCATTTTCACTGGTCGCACGGAGATTCCCTGGGGCGAAGTATTTTGTCTCCTCCTTCACGGTGAGATTTTCTCTGGCAAGGGTAAATTCTCCCACATCATTCAATTCAAATTCATGCACGCCTTTTCCTCTGATTGCAATCACAAAAATCACTCGCGGGCCGTATACTGAATAGCAAGCGGCTTGTAATTTTTCACCTGTTTGGCCTATGAATTTGTCACCCTCCCAGAGTCCAAAGATGGAGCCGATAGCCAGGTTTGAATCCACGAGCGAACTTCCATCCAGTGGATCGTAGGCCACGGCATATTTTCCACGAGCAGCAGAAAAAGATTTAGCTGCATCTTGTTCTTCACTGGCGATGAGGGCGGCGAGTTCTGATTTTTCCAATTCTTTTTCAATAATTTTATCTGCCAGTACGTCGAGTGCGAGTTGATCTTCTCCCTGGATATTTTCTGTTCCGGCGAGTCCGGTGTTTCTGGCTCGGATTGAGAAATTGATGTACTTTACCGACCTGGCAAGGTGGTAGAGGAGTGATCGGAGCTCGTTTGATACCCCTTTCTCACGGAGGAAGTGGTTGAAGGAAGTCATTTTTTCAAATTAAGTAGTACAAGTAAGTTAAAAGTTATCCAGCCTGCGTAGACTTTAAAATAATATCAAACTTCGGCGGAGCCTGCAAAGTTAAAAGTCAAAAGTTGAAGGTTGAAAAATTTTTTTCGAGCATTATTTTTAGTCCATGAAGCTTCCGAAATTTTCACTACTGGCGAGCGATGGTCAGCTCTACACCGAGAAAAATTTTTCTTCCGGTATTTTTGTCATTTATCTCTATCCCAAAGATATGACGTCCGGCTGTACGATTGAGGCACAGGATTTCCGGGATTTGCAAGGGGAATTTGAAAAGCTTGGGGTAAAAGTTTTTGGACTTTCAAAAGATAGCCTCAAATCTCATGATAAGTTTTGCGAAAAAGAAAGTCTTAATTTTCCACTGCTCTCAGACGAAGATTGTGATTTGATCAAAAAACTTGGTGCTTGGGTAGAAAAATCAATGTACGGACGGAAGTATTTTGGGGTTGATCGATCAACTTTTGTGATCAAAGATGGAGAAATTATTCAGCAGTGGCGAAGGGTGAAGGCACGGGGGCACGCAGAAATTGTTTTAGAATATTCTGAAACAGTGAACAACTAGCAACAAGCAACTAAGAGTTAAGAACTAGTTTTGTTCTTGTTTTTCGGGCTTTTTTGTGGTAGAATATTTAGATTTATTTCATATTATGAAAGAATTTATCAACTGTGGTGAAGAAGTGGGTCCCTCAGAAGCTCCTGTGGAGGTGGCTGGGGTGCGTATAGATAGATTGAAGGAAGGGCTGAAAAAAGGAGATAAAGGACCAGAAGTAAAAAATCTTCAGAAAGTTTTGAAAAGCTTGGGGTTTGATATTGGTCGATCTGGAGTAGATGGGATATTTGGGAAGAATACAGACAAAGCACTGAAACAGTTTAAGATAAAATTTAATGAAATGTGGGAAGTTGCTACAAAAGAACGAGTTTCCACCTTTGAGGGACTAGATTTGGAGCATGCGGTTTTGACCAAAAGAGTGAAAAAAGCCTTGAAACTGTGGGTGGTTCACAAAGAAAGTAAAAGAGCAAGAGACGTAATCGAAATATCAAAGGAAGCCCTTATTGGTAGAAATGGAAGAGATTTGGTAGCATTAATTCCCTGGGAAACAGGAGTTCGGCAGGGAATTGTGGGGAAGTTTGGAAAAGAAAAACATCCAAAGTTTGCTCATATTATTGCCGGATATTCAAAGGGATTTACTGGACATGATATACAAAATCAACGGCTTTGGGAGGTATTGAACGATCTGCCGGAAGAGAAAATAAAGGTGTTATTGAAAGGAGCTGGGAAACATTTGAATCAGCCATCTGGTGTATCCAAAAAGCCAGAAATTGTAAAAACACGAGCAGAGGCATTTCAAGAAAAAGTAGAGCTGACTTTGGATGTAGCTGCTGGAAAAACAGGGTGGAACAAAGTAAATCAACTCATTCTTTTTACGGGGCCAAATGGAGATCGATATGATTATTATGCAAAATTAGAAAAACGACTTAAAAAACTAGCAAAAGAACATTTGGAATCGAGTCCAAATGTGACTGCTCCGGCTTTTGATCGGATTTGTACAAAAGAACGAAGAGCTCTGACAAAAGAGTTTTATCAGAATATTTCTGCGGAAGAGTTTAATTATCGATGGCGGGAATATGGTAAGTCGAATATTAGAATGGCCATTGGTTGGAATAGGGGGCGAGTAAAAGCGGGAAGAGCTTTTGATGAATTTCGAACAAATAAAACAGAGTTTTTGGAAAAATATGCATCGATTATTGATCAAGCTGCTGCAGAAAATAACATTCCGAAAGAATTGATACTAAAATTGATGCGGCATGAATCTAAGTGGGATCCCATTGCGGTTTCCACAGGGTATTGTTGGGGAGTGGGGCAATTATCTTCTCGGTTTTATTCAGGAGTGGGTGGGTATGACGATAAAAATGAAGCCCAAAGGCTTCAAAAAGAAAGGTTTTGGAAAAAGAAATATCCACCTATAAATCCTCTCAATCCCGTAGAGGCGATTCCCAGAATTGCTAAGATTGCTGCTGAATATGCAAACTATTTTGAAAGTCAGGGGGAGAAACGAGATTTTGCGGTAGAGGATATTACTGCTGGATTAGTTTTGGCGAGTTATAGTTCTGTGGGCTATGATACGGTAATAAAGGCATATAGAGCCTATAAAAAAGACAAAAAACTCGATAAACTTAAGGCAAAAATGGTGGATTCAAAAACGGGAGAAGAATTCAAAATTGAGGATTGGGGAGCGATTTTGTATATCAAAGATTTAAAAAATAAAAATCCAAATCTTTGGAAAGTTGCAATTGATTATATCAGAAAAGTAAGAGAATCTGACATATCACCGGAATAAAATAGCCAGTTATTATTTTTTTGGTAGTATTTTTGTGATGTCTGAAATTGATATTCAAACATTTTTTCCAACTCAAAAATTACCGGAGGATGTAGTCGTTCCAGAGCAAGTTCATGAAACTCGGATCGTAGAAATTGTGACTGGAACAGAAGATTTATCCGTGTGTGATGGGATTTGGACTCGGAATCCAGAATTGAGTTTGGGGATTCGGACAGCTGATTGTGCACCGATTGTTTTTCACGATTCGGAAAAATTTGGGATTTTGCATGCGGGGTGGAGGGGGCTGTGTGGTGGGATTTGTGAAAAAATGTTGAAAATTTTTAATTCCGTAGATTCGCCCAAATTGGGCGAATCTACAAATATGGAATTAAAAATTTTTGTGGGCCCGATTTTTCCACGCTTTGAGATTCAGAAGGATTTTTGTCATGTCAAGATTTCAGAAAAGTTTGGGGATAGATTTTTTGAAGAACAGGGAGAGCAGGTGATTTTTGATTTTGAGGGAGCGATTCGATCAATTTTACCTGGAGCGGAGTTTGATGGGCGTAGTACCTTTGAGCAGGCGGATTTGGCCAGCTGGCGAAGAGATGAGGATGAGCGGAGGAATGTGACAGTAGTTAGCAAAAAGGAGAAAGGTAAAAGTTGAAAGGGGAGAGAAAAAATTTTGACAGAGAAGTATTAATTTTTAATCTTTAGCCCTGTTTTTTAACGCTTAAAAAAATATGAAAAAAAAATATCTTTTATTTATTTTATTAGCTTCGATTTCGTCTTTGGCCTTTGCTCAGCCAGGAAACATTGATAGGCAAGATTCTGCAGAAGCTAAACAAACAAAAATTGTAATTCCAGATGAGAGCAGTTGGACAGAGCGGTATATTCTCTCCGAGCTCAAAGAAATTCGGCAAGATCACGAAAAACTAAAACGAGAGATGTTAACAGAAATTCATGAGAGAGAGCTGCAGAGTGTCGATCGGGCTCTTTCTTATTCGGCCAATACTGTGAATTTTTTCTTTGTTTTTTTGACGATAACTCTGATGGGGATTGGAGTTTTGGGCTGGAGGACTATTGGTGATGTAAAAGGTGCGGCAAAAAACGTAATGGAAGAGGAAACCAAAAAAATTATTAAACAGTTTCAACAAAAAATATCTGGGCTCGAAAGGGAACAAAAGCTCAATATTTTATGGCGACAGTTTTGGCATGTAGAAACAAGTCGAGAAAAATTAGAAATTTTGGATCAGATCGAACCTTTGGTTATTGAAACAGAAAATGTGATGATCGAGAGAAGTCATGTTTATCTTGTGATGGAGCTTTTTGATCAGGTGGTTGAACTCTGTAATCAGATTTTAGAATCTTCTCCGGATAATATTGCTGCCTTACTTGATCGAGCGAGTGCTTTTGCTCAAAAAAAAGAAAAAGAAAATGCTTTAGCGGATTTGCAGCACTTATTGAGTATAGCACCTCATTATTGTGAAATGATTATAGAAAATCCAAATTTTGAAAAGCTAAAGAATGATAAAATCTTTAAAGAGTTGATTGGCTGAAGTGTAATTTCGGAATTCGGATTTCCTCTTTCGTTATTTGTAAGCTTTATTTATAAACTTCAGAGGACAAGGCGTATTTTTGAATAGGAATAATTAGAGATTTAATTGAAAATTAGTGATATTCCCCTAAACTCAAGATTCTAGCTTCAAGCTTCTAATCTTATGAAAAAATTCAAAACCATCTCCCGAGAGATGCTCATCACTTCCAAGTACTCTCCAGTGGAGAAGCAGATTGTAGAGTTACCAAGCGGTGAGCAAAAAGAGTGGTACATCAATCAGAGCAATGATGCAGTGATTGTGGTACCATTTTTAAAAACCGGAGAACTGCTCATGCAACGCACGTACAAGCACGGAGCCGGGGAGATTATTACCGAGGTTTGTGCGGGATTGGTGGATGATGGAGAGACTCCGGAAGCTTCTGCCGAGCGAGAACTCCTCGAAGAAACAGGTCGTGCTGGAAATCTCGAAAAAATTGGAGAAGTGTACTCCAACCCAACCGGATCGATTATGAAGTATCATTTTTTCATTGCTCGAGATTGTGAAAAAGTTTCTGAGCAGGAGTTGGACGAGGCAGAACAAATTGAACTTTTTACTGTGAAGGATGTGGCAGAAGCCAAAAAGTTGTTACAAAAAGAGGGGGTTTATACTTCTTCCGCGACGATGGCGGCCCTTTCAATGATCGAATAAGTATCAAGTAGTATTAAGGGCAAAAGCCGAAAGTCAAAAGCTAAAAGAAAAAATGCTTAATACTTAATACCTGAGGGTTCTCCCCTGGTAGGGGGAGTGCCTGTCGGCCGAAGTCCCGAGTACTCGGGACGAAGGCTGAAGAGGGGGAATGATGAAATCATACTTGATACCAAAAACTAAAGTTTAAATAATGCCTGTCCAATTCGGACGATCTCAATTCCTTCTTCGAGGGCGATTTCATAATCTCTGGAGGTGCCGGCGGAGATTTTTCCATTTGGGAGATATTGATCGCGGAGAGATCTGAGATCCTGGAACTCTTTTCTTTTTTTACTTTCGGTAAATTCTCCGGCTCCCATATTTGAAATGCCAAGGATGTTGAGGTTTTTTAGTTTTTGAATTGCTTTGAGAAATTGAGGAAATTCTTTGGGTGAGACACCGATTTTTTGAGGTTCTTGAGAAATGTTGATTTGGATGAAAACATCAATTTTTTTAGGAAAATCCCCCAAATTCCCTTCACAAAGGGAGCTTAAAATTTGTGCATGTTTGAGATTGCACAAGCTGTGGATAGCAGAGGAATGTGCAGCTATTTCTTTCAGTTTTCGAGATTGAAGGTTGCCGATGAAATGTATGTTTTCTGGAGGTAGGTTTTTCTCCATTAGTTGCTCGATTCGGTTTTCTCCCAGGGTCAGAAAAGATTTTTCATTCTTGATTTTTTCTAGGATTTGATGGGTAGTTTTCGTATCAAAATACTTGGTTACCACGACCACTTGAGCCCCGGCTTTTTCAGCTTTTTTAAAAATATCAAAGTTGATTTCCATCACCTGCATTTTATTACATTTGCCCGAAGAAAAAAAATAAGAATAATTGGGGCACTTAACTTTTTTAAAATGACCAACAAAAAACCTTTCCAAAATTTCCTTGATACTCTTTACGAATCAGCGGCTCTCATTGATCTCTCTGAGAGTGCTCTGAAACGACTCGAAACACCAGAAAATATTTTTGAAACCGAGATCGAATTTGAATCTGATGCGGGAGAAAAAATTCAGGTTTCAGCCTATCGGGTACAGCATAATTCTGCTCGTGGTCCGTACAAAGGAGGGATCCGATTTCATCCAGAGGCAGATCTGGACGAAGTAAAATCTCTGGCCTCGCTCATGTCTCTCAAGTGTGCGGTCGTCAATATTCCCCTCGGAGGAGGAAAAGGTGGCGTGCAGGTCGATCCAAAAGAATTATCAGAGAAAGAATTAGAAAGAATTTCACGAGCGTATTTTCAAGCCGGGACGACCGCTGGGATCTTCGGTGTGAACAAAGATATTCCTGCACCCGATGTGTACACCAATGCACAAGTGATGGCCTGGATGTTGGATGAGCACGAGAAAATTTTGGGCCAAAAATCCCCCGGGGTGATCACCGGAAAACCATTGCAATTGGGGGGAAGTCTGGGAAGAAATTATGCGACGAGTCAGGGAGGATTTTTTGTTCTTCAAAAATATATGGAACAGTCTGGGAAAAAACCGGGGGACACCACAGTGGCGGTTCAAGGATTTGGAAACGCGGGAGCGTACTTTGCCGAGATTGCTCACGAAGCAGGATTTAACGTGGTAGCGGCTTCAGATTCCAAGGGGGGGATCGTATGTGAAGGAGGGAAATGTGAAGTCTCTAAGCTCAAACAATACAAAGATGAAGCGGGTTCTCTGCGAGGGAATTTTTGTGCGGGAGAGCACTGCAATATAGAAAAAATGCGGGAAGAAAAAGTAAAAATGGTTTCCAACGAAGAACTTCTGGAGCTGGATGTAGATGTACTTGTTTTGGCAGCACTAGATGGTGTGGTTCATGAGGGAAACGCTGACAAAATCAAAGCCAAAGTAATTCTGGAACTTGCAAATGGGCCGGTGACACCGGAGGCAGATAAAATTTTAGAAGAAAAAGGGGTAGTAGTTATTCCGGATATTCTGGCGAATGCGGGGGGAGTGACGGTATCCTACTTCGAATGGGTGCAGAACCGTTCTGGAGATGTGTGGGAGGAGGATTATGTGATCGCCAAACTTCAGAAGGTAATGGAGAATGCGTTTGCGGACGTGTTGCACGTACAAAAAAATCACAACACCTCACTCCGAAAGGCCTCGTTTATCACGGGGATTGAGCGGATTGTGAATGCGATGGAGTTGAGAGGGGAGATTTAGGGGAAAAAATTGATTGTTTTAGATTTTTTTGGATAATCTGCTAGCTCTTTGATCGCATCAGATAAAAAATCCAAATTTTGATTTGAAAAATCGAAATTTGAAAGGAGAAGCAGACAAAGCTTAACGAAATTTCGAAACTTCGGAATGGAGTGTGCGTCGTCTGCGACGACGCAGGCGCGTAGTTAAATGGTATAACATCGGTCTCCAAAACCGAGGTCGTGGGTTCGATTCCTACCGCGCCTGCCATCCTCCGGAATGGCTCCGTATTTTCAGTTTTTTGCTATCGCAAAAAGCTTTCAATATTCCGCATTCCCTCGTCTCGCTCACAAACCTTTAATGGTTTGCTCGCGGTTTTTTTTGTGTATTTTGTTTTTCTGTGCAAAAATCACAAATGTTATCCTGAATCCAATGAAAAAACTTTTAATTTTATTTTTATTGTTTTTAGCTTTTTTGTTGAGTGCATGTACTCGTTTGAGCACTGATGAAGAATTAGCTCCAGGGGAGGCTCATATCTCGATTGAAATTGAAAAAACTGGCGTGAGAAGTGTGGATAATCATGTACAATTTATTCTCGAGGAGGCACAGGTAGAGGTGGAAGCAGCAGCAAAAGAGCTTCAGAATTTGGATTCTGCGGCTCGAGCTGGACTGTACATCAAAAGCGAATCTTTTGCACATTCTGATACGATCAAAAGTTACAAATTAATCCTCAGTAAAAATACTGGGGGGGCTCATCCAAACACTTTTTTCCATACCTGGACGTACGATGCAGAAACAGGGAAGGTTTTTAAATTTCAAGATCTTTTTCAGCCGGAACACAATCCACTCTGGACGATCTATCCGATCGTGAAAGAAAAACTTTTGGCGGCTGAGATTTCAGATGAAGATTGGATCGAGCGGGGGAGCGGGGAAACCAATTTTGAGAATTATCGGAATTTTGTGATTGATGGGGAGGAGTTGGTACTGATTTTTGAGCCATACCAGGTGGCGGCGTATGCCGCTGGGCCACAGGAGGTACGGATTCCGATGAAGCGATTGAATGTGATTTTTAAACCTCCATTTCTGGAGCTAAATGGTAAAAAAGTGATTTCTGATCGAGGAAATCTAAATTTGGACTGTGAAGAACTGGGAGGAAATTGGCTGGCAGCATTCGATGAATGTGAGTATATCAGTCGAGAGTGGTGTGAGCAGCAGAGTGGTCGATTTGCTGAATGTGAATCGGCATGTCGGCATGATCCGGCAGCAGAGATCTGTACGATGCAGTGTGTGCCGGTGTGTGGATTTTAGTAAGCAACAAAGAGGGATTGGAGTTGGTGTGAAAAAAGGCAGGAGAGGCGGACGGTCCCGATAAATCGGGATCGCCCGCCCACATCCTTAGAGGTTTCCGTGGTACTGGAGGATGATTCGTAGCATCCGCCAGAGCGGCTCGGCGGCACCCCAGAGGAGTTGGTCGCCGACGGTGTAGGCCGCCAGATGGGTTGGTCCCATCTCTTTTTTTCGGATACGTCCGATGGGGATATCGAGCGTTCCGCTGGTGGCCGTGGGTGTGAGGAGGGTTTTCGAGGGCTCGGGTTCATTCGGGATCACTTTGACCCACTCATTTGCCCGGGCAATCATTTCCTCGATTTCATCCAGTGGAACGTCCTGGGTCAACTTGATGTGGAACTGCTGCCCATGAGAACGCATGGATCCCACTCGGAGGCAGAGGCCATCGACTGGAATCGCACCGGGTTCAAGTCCCAAGATTTTCAGGGATTCTACCGTTCCTTTCCATTCTTCCCGGGTTTGGCCGTTGGGCATCAGCGTGTCGATCCAGGGAATGACGCTTGCGGCCAGGGGAACGCCGAATTTATCCACCGGGAAAGTTCCCGAACGCATGGTTTCGGTCACGATCTGATCGATCGCCAGGATGGCGGCTGCCGGATCATTGACCTTTTCGGCGACAGCCTGGTGGATAGTCCCCATCTGCTTGATGAGTTCTCGCATGTTTTCTGCCCCGGCCCCAGAAGCGGCTTGGTAGGTGGCTGGTGCCACCCATTCCACCAAATTTGCTTCAAAAAGTCCCTGAAGAGCCAGGAGCATGAGGCTGACGGTGCAGTTGCCACCGGCGAAGGTCCTGATGCCGTTGGTGAGGCCGTCTTCGATCTGGGGGCGGTTGACCGGGTCCAGGATGATGATGCTGTCGTCCTCCATCCGGAGGGTGGACGCTGCGTCGATCCAGTAGCCAGTCCATCTCGCTGCACGAAGCCGCTGATAGATATTTTTCGTGTAGCCGCCACCCTGGGTTGTCAGGATGATATCCATTTCTCCCAGAGCCGTGAGATCATTGGCATCCCGGAATACATCGGAGCCTCTACCGACGTCGGGACTGGGGTGTCCCGCTTGGGAGCTGGAGAAGAAGTGGAATTCGACGCTGGGAAACAGGCCGAAAATCTTTTCTTCCACCAGGCGTTGCCGAAGAACGGCTCCCACCATTCCTCGGCCGACAATACCGACTTTGTTTATCCTTGGTCTGTTCACTTGGTACCTCTCTTTCTTTTCCAGAGTTTGCGATGTTTAAGGATTAGTAACAAAATAACTTCCCACAAAGAATAAAAAAAAGTATACTGAGA
>CAYFOO010000024.1:0-19796 GCA_964344775.1 uncultured Candidatus Peribacteria bacterium | reverse complement strand
GGGGATTGGGGATAATGCACCTGTCGCTTTTTTTATTGTGCAGAAACTCTATTTACTACGTATCCTCCTCCTTTCAAAATTTCACGCCTAATCGGTCGTAAAATTTTGGGTTTGAGTTTTACCGGCTTCGAGTTTGGTTTTAATTTTGCTTTTTGCATTTTAAACTTTAAATTGCTCGCCATGTACATACACATTGAGACATTGGGTTGCAAGATGAACTTTTTGGACTCAGAAAGGTTGGGGAAGAAGTTGGAAAAAATGGGTTTTTTACTTTCGGCCAAAGATCCGGATTTTGTGATTATCAATACCTGTACGGTGACGGATACGGCAGACAAAAAGTCCCGAACAAAAGCCAAAAACGCACTTAAAAAAGCAAAAAAAGTCATCATTACCGGTTGCGGAGCCAGGGTAATGGCTGAAAATTGGGGCGATTCGACCTACCAGGTTTGCCCGAGTGACGCAGATGTTTTGGCATTTTTAAAAAAATTTCAAAGTGTGCCAGAAAAACCTATTTCTGAACTTCCGATCATCAAAACGGATCGAACTCGGAAATTTGTAGAGATCCAGTCTGGGTGTGATACTTTTTGTGCGTACTGCATCATTCCTTTTGCACGAGGAAGGTCTCGGAGTAGATCAGTAGAAAAAATTATTATAGAAATTCAGGAATTGGAGGCACAGGGTACCAAAGAAGTAGTTCTCACCGGAATCAATCTGGCAGCCTGGGGGGCGAGTCATACAAATAAGGCTTCAGAAAGCCAATTTTCTACACTTCTATCGAAAATTTTACAACAAACCAAAATTCCTCGAATTCGGATTTCTTCGGTAGGGGCTCAGTTTTTGGATGATCAATTTTTTGAAGTTTTTTCCAATGATCGAATCTGTGACCATTTACATATTTCAATCCAGTCTGGCTCGGACGAAATTTTGGCCAAAATGAACCGTGGTCATCGAACCAAAGAAATACGAGAGGCCGCTCAAAAAGCTAAAAAAGCACGAAAAGATGTAGCGATCACGTGCGATATTATTGTGGGATTTCCAGGGGAAACAGATCGAAATTTTCAAGAAAGTATCGACTTGGTGCGAGAGTTGGGATTGGCCAAGCTGCATGTTTTTCCGTTTTCTCCTCGAGGGGGGACCTTGGCGGAGAAGATGAAGGATCAGGTTTTGGAAGAAATAAAAAAAGAGAGATCTGGAATACTTAGAAATGCGGGAGAGAGGCTGCGAAACAAATTTATTGAACAAAATATTGGTTCAAAAAAGGAGGTATTGTGGGAAAAGAAGGAAATTGGGATTACTACGAATTTTATTCAAGTAAAAAAGGCTGGATCAGCTGAAAATGTATTAGAAGAGGTGATTTTGACGGATAAAAATGTAGTTTGGTAAAAAAGCTGTTGGCTATTACTGATGTGGCCTGCCAACCGTAGCTTTGCAGAAAATTAGTCCACCTTCGCATAAAGCTTCGGCGGACACCCTTCCATTTCCGATTCTCCCGAGTCCTCGGGATCATCGCAAAGCGAAGGGTGGTGGGAAAAGCAGTAATAGATACTATGCTTTTCACTTTAGTGCCAAATTCAGAAAACACCAGCATTTAAGAGAAAAAAACGGTGTATCGTGTTTGGTGAATGAAGTGTACTTAGAAGAAGTGCCTGCTGTCAACAATCATTCTTTTTAAAAATTCTTTTAAAATGCAAAAAGATGAAGTTGATGATACCGTTATCTTGGAAATGTCTCGCAAGGACTTTGAAAGACTAAAGCGTTGTTTTGGAGCCTTTCAGGATATGTTTGAGGTTAATCGGATATTTGATGAGAGTTGTGCAAGATTAGGACGAGGAGAACGGAAAAAACTAGAAAGGTTTACAGATAAGTTTTTGAGGTGGACAAAATCTGTAAATTAAATGATTAGAGCTTTTCTTTTTCTGCTCGAATCAATCTCAGCTCCTCAATTCTTTCAAGTTCTTGTTCCGTGGGCGTTGGATTATTTTCAACAAACTGCAAGGCTTTTTCTATTTGGTCTGCGAGAGATGGAGATGATTTCTGAACCAAAGGAATTACCTGGGTTCTTGTTTTCTGTATATAATCTGTTCTCCATTCTCCATCAGGAGAGTAGTATAAAGTAAGAGCATTTGATAATCGGTCATATCCTTTATATCGACTTAGTTTTGGGCTATTTTCAATTTCTGCGTGATATTGGTCGAGTGGGACTTTTTGTCCATTCCTAACCTTACTGAGAGATTGAACATCATCTGCTATTTCTTTTCCAAAAGCAGTTTCAATTTCATCATATGTGGTGTCCGTATCTTCTAAAACATCGTGCAGCAATAAAACAATCGCTGTGTATGCATTTTCTCCGTTTTCTATGGCATATAAAGCCACATCAATACAATGAGTGATATATGGCGTGTTTTCTTGTCTATATTGTCCCTCGTGCTTTTGTTTTGCGAAGTCTAGTGCTTTTAAGACTGTTAGACGTTCCTCTTCTTCAAACCTTTGTATTGCTTCATTAAATCTTTCTTGCAAGGTATCTGGGTAAAGGAGCAGCCTTAATCTTTTTTTCATCTTCTTTTGTTCAAAGAGTTCTTTACTGCCTAAATCTTCATCAAAACGAGAAAATGCTTCTGGAAATCTGTCTTGTAGTTCTTCTCTGCCTAGTTTTTGAGATTCTCTTTCTTCATCTAGTAAAAAATCAAAAGGCTTCCATCTACCATCTTCAAAAATGTATGTAGAACCATCAATTGCAGCTTTTGCTACAGGTTTTCCATAATAATCAAAGAAATCAAAATGGTTTTCTGCTTCTCTTTCTTGTCGTTTGAGACGCAACTGTTCATAGACAGATAACTGAGGAGCTTGTTCTTCGTTGCCAGTTTGAGTTGGATTTTCCATATTGGATAATGTTATAATAAACTAATTGTTGACCTAAATTCAAGGCCTGTTCTATTTCTATACCTTGATTTTGCATATTCGTGGACAGCAATAGACATATCTTCTAGCCTTTCGTAAAGTTCTTGCTGTAATTCTGTTCTTTTTGACTCAGGAGGAAGTGAACGCATAATTTCATATAGGTCGTGGGTCTTTATTGGTTGTCCTGCTTCTGGAAGGTCTATGTTTCGGCGTAACAATCTTCTCTCTGGTCCTGGAGTTTTAAGCTGCTGAACTATATCTTGCATTTCTTGTGAAAATTGAAATTCCCTTGCAGGGATAAATGTCTCTGGGACATCTATTCCTTTTGAAATTGCATCTCTTATTTCTGGTATATGAAATTGTAGTTCTGTTGTGTGGCCATTATTAAGCTGGATATTAACAAGAACATCATTTACTCCTGGACTATCAAGACGGTCTGTAACACTAAACTGCTTAACATCTGGATGATGTGACAACTCTCTTAGGGCGTTATTGATTGATGGAATATCTTCGTACACCATCGTCCCTCTCACAACATCTGTTAATCTCCTATATTTATCAGGCGATGGAGAAGCCTTTACCTTACTTAATCCCTGCTGAAAATCTTTTAGGGGGACTCCATTTCCATCTGGTCCTCCTCTCGTTGTATTGTGCACTTCTAAAGCCCCTGTTCTTCTTCCCAAATCATTTGTTATTCTATCAAAAGAAGTACGAGATGATTGTGCTATCTCATAAAGCCTTTCTACTTTTTCTCGTACCGTTCCTCCTGGAATTTCTGGATGTCCTAATCTATTAGGACTTACTTTTGCCCTATTCACTTCTCTCGCTTCAACTCCTCTTGTTGGTATGCCATCACTTAATCCTTTGATTCCTGCCCTCAGCCCTAAAGCACTCATAACAACCATAGCTCCATTGAGAGACATCCCTGAAGTGTCTCCTGTTTCTACTGAGCTTACGAGGCCAACAGTTCCTTCTCCTAATCCGTAAGCTGTGGCTGCTACATCAGCTTTGAGGACTCCATTAGCGATTCTCTGTGTTTTGATTCCCATATTAGCAATTAGACTACCTCCTCCAGAAACAAGCATAGCTAAAACAGAGATAGTATTGATAGCATCGGCAGTCAGAGCTTCTCCTGTAAATCCATCTTTGGCCAAGTTCATCCCAGGGACCATTCGCTCTAACATATCGGCAATTACTTTCTGGTAGATTTGCACTTTGGCCTCTCCATCGAGATATTTCATCTTTTCTTCTACTTTGCTCATCTCTTCCTCGGTAAGCAGTTGGCCACTTTTGAGCTTGTCTAAGCCTTGTCCTATTCTTCCTCTGTCCAGGAGATTTTTTCCAAAGAACTTACTTATCCCATTTACTGCCCTATCTAGCATTCCTGTTTGTCCTTCTATACTCTGGAAGTGCTCGTATATGGCGGATACTTTCCCATATTGTTCCGCAAATTGAACAGCCTCCTTTGGACTCATTTTCATTACTTGTGGAATGTCAGAGTATTGAGCAACGATTGTGGCTTTGACTCTTTCTGCTCCTTGGCCTTCTAGGCGTTTCCCTAGATAATCAATCATTGCTTGGTGTTCTGGTAGAAGTGGTTCACCTCTTCGACCTCGTTCTTGTATTTCTCTCAGGGCCAGTTGTTCACCTTCGTTCAGGTTGAGTTGACTGAGTAGTGCTCCTTCTGCTGTATCGGGAGAAAAGAGCGTTTCTGGGCCTTTTGGTCGTTCTGAAGTATGGACTACCTCTCCGTTTGCTTCTCGCTCTTCTTGGGCTGTTTCTAATCGTTCTGTGCGTGTTTGGAGTTGGGTATATTCTGTTCTTACTGGTGGAGGTGGTGATTCTCCTGCTACACGAAACATATCCTGCATACAGTTGGTTTGGTTTTGGCTGAGGCAAGGTTCTTCTGTGAATGTGGTCTCGAATTGACCTACACGCCTGTCCACACTCTGTTGTTGTCTATCAACAGGGCTGATGACTTCGTTGCTACGACTGTTAAAATCATCGAGGGACATCAGTAAAGGGCTATAAGTCGTCCAAGTCGGACATTAGTTGTGCTTCGGCTAGGGCTTCGTCCTTGGTATGGTTTTGTTCGTATGTTTTGGCTTCTTCTTGGTGTTTGGCTTTCTTTTCTGCTTGTATTTCTTGGATTCGTGTATCTGCATCGGCTAAAAACTGATTCTCGTGCTTGGTGAGTACATTGACGAGCTCCTGTCTCTTCTCAGGTGCGTATGTCTCCGCCTGAGCTACAAAGTGGGCTTTGGTTTGTGGAGGCAAGAAGGAGGAGTTTTGTATTCGTTGGATGAAGGCTTCTAGGTCCATAAATTTAAGTACATTAAATCTCTTGATTATAGCATAAAATAGACCGAAAAGCCAGGTTTTTTGGGGTTAAATTAAACGGGGGGGCTATTTTGAGAAAAAGAAGGGAGGAACGAGGGTAGAATACGGATAGGTGGGACAAACACACAAAGACTAATTGGCTCCCTATTGCTATTTCACAATAAACAACTAGTTTCTTAAATATGGATATTAAACTTTTGACCGAAAACGATTTAAAATTACTCCTTGAAAGCAAGCCTAGTGAAGGGAAAACGCTGGATTATAAAGAAAAAATCTCTTTAGCTAAGGATAAAGACAAAAAAGAATTTCTAGCGGATGTTTCTTCGTTTGCGAATGCAAGTGGTGGAAGCCTCATAGTTGGCATAAAAGAAAAAGACAGAATCCCAACAGAAATTTGTGGAACCACTCTTGAAGACCGAAATCAAGATTTATTGACGATAGAAACAATAATTAAAGATGGAATCGCTCCTAGAATACAAGGTCTCCAAGTAATAGATATTAAACTCAGTAATGGGAAATTTGTTTTGGTGATAAAAATACCAAAAAGTTGGTCATCTCCCCATATGATAACATATAAGGGCGGTTCTAAGTTTTTTTCTCGGAACTCTGGAGGGAAGTATCAACTAGATGTCCACGAACTGAAATCAGCTTTTGTCCTTTCAGAATCTTTAGCAGATAAAATTAAATTTTTTCGAGCAGATAGATTAGGGCAAATAGTTAGTGGAGAAACACAAATTAAGATAGAAGATGGACCAAAGCTGGTTGTTCACTTAGTCCCGTTAACCGCGTTTTCATCGAATGAAACTTTTGATTTGTCTCATTTCGATTTATCTCAGTTAAAATCACAGAGTGAAAAAATGAGACCTATGGAGGCTACGAGTTGGCATAGTCCCCAATATAATTTTGATGGCTTGCTTTGTTATGCTGGAAATGAGGGAGAACCTTCTTATTCAACACTTCAAATTTATCGAAACGGAATTATTGAAGTTGTTAATACAGACATTCTTTCCTATAGGACAAACTTTATTCACGGAAAGGCTTATGAAAGAGTAATCATTGATTATTTAAAAAACTTAATATCTATCCAAAAAGATTTGGGATGTCTCCCCCCTATATTCATTATGCTGTCCCTTTTGGAAGTAAAAAATCATAGAGTTGAGGCAGTAGGAGGGCATTCATTTTTTAAAGCAAAAGAAATAGGTCGAGAAGAACTTATTTTGCCTGAGGTGATGATAGATGATTTTGATTCAGAACTTCCGACCATTATGAAGCCTATTTTTGACTTGGTGTGGAATGCCTCAGGATGGGATGGTTCAAAAAACTATGATGAAAATGGAAAGTGGCTGCCTTAATTTTTAAAAAGCACACTAAGAAACTTTCCATCCTAGTTTCTCCTTCTTCATCCACTCGATATAGTTATCCCAATAGGTATGACTGGCTTTACTAGGAAATTTTTTACAAAACTCCTCATACCAACGATTTACATTCTCTTCGGTAAGTAGCTCTTCTGCTCGCTTTTTCCGTATTTTTGCCATCCGAGTATTTTACATTAAAAATAGTGTTTTTTCAAGACACAAAATTTTTTTGGAATGTGTTTTTATTTCAATCCTTTTCGCTGGAGGCATCTAGCATAGGCTGCTTCGTATTGAGGAGTCCGAAAAGTTCCTTCCTCATAAGTACAATAGCTTGCTTGAGTGCAATAATTTTTATAAAGGGTTATGGCGGATTCTTCTGCCTCTGCTACACATAGACTTTTTTGTAAGGCCATCTCTTTTGCCTCATCTTTTCTTCGTTCTTCTTTGAGCTGTTCTTGGGCAAATTTGGCCTTTTGTTGTCTCTCGATGGATTGTTGTTTATTTACTTCTGCCAGGTAATAAAATCCGCCCAGGATAATGCTGGCTATAAGAATTGTGGCTGGGAGGATTAGCTTGTTTTTGTCCATCTTGATGAAGATAATTTATAGGGTAAAAGTAAGCCTTACTCGCTCAGAAATAAGAAAGTAAGGAATAAAGATTGAGGCCAATAATACGGAATGAATTAATGCCGTTATGGTTTCTGGTATTTCTGGGAATAGAAACCACATAAACAAGGCAAAAACGACCTTAAAAATCAATAATGAAATCACCCACTTGGGAGCAGATTTTTTTAGCTGAAAAAATTTATAGCTGACGAGTAGGTAATAGAGAAACAAAAAGATAACCAAGTATGAATCAAAAGTAAAAAAAGGGACTTCAACCACATTCTTTAGACTCGCTAACGTCCCAATGGTGAGAACAATGGCAGGGATATAAAGCCAGCCTTTGATTCTTTCGCAGTCTTTGTGGGTTAGATGTTCTTTGGTCATATTCAAAAAAGGGGAGACTTTACCGTGCACTCAAGACAAGTCTTCCTTTCGGACAACCGCTTGACGGGAGTCTCCCCATCTCTACGGTTGTCGAAAACACATAAAAATGTGCCGAAAATAAAAAATGACCAGTCCTGAGTGCAAGACAAATCTATACCTCTCTTTCAGTTCTGTCAAAGTCGTTTTCTATTCAGAAACACTAGCTCCCTTCTCAAAACATTTCCGATACCCAAGTCCAGTACAATTCCTGCAAGCTATCATCCCAGAAAGAGGATGTTTAAAAAGGATTCCACATCGCTTCTCACAAGAAGGACAAGAAAACCAAAATCTCTCGTTCCCCCCTAATCCTGTGCGTGACGTAGCCAAGCGGATTTTTAAGCCTTGTGCTTCTATTTCACTTTGCAAAAGTGCCTGTTTGAGCTTTGATTTAGCTATTTTGAGCAGAGAATTTATTTCGATTTTTTCGCAGTTTTCGACTAAAAGCATCTTCTAAATCAATTAGGGGGTATTGGCGACATTCTGTTGATTTTGGGCCACAAAGGCCGTGTTTATATTCACCTGCAATGGACCTGATTTGGCTTGTTTCAAAGCTGTCAGGCTGGAGATAAATCTTTTGTGAGCTCGGTCCATTTCTTTAGAAAAGAACTTGAGTGTCCTTTCTTCTGGTTTGGATATTGTGGGAAGCTCTCTCGCATAGGAATAAGTTGGCACTTTCTGGGCCTGTTCTAAATGTTTCAAAAATAGCTCAGACATTTTACTCATTCGACTAAGTGAGTTCTTGGCTATTTTTACCAGAGCTACTTCTGAGGGCGTTTGTGCATCAAACTCTTCATCTAAACTTAGTGGGACTTCTTGGGTGATAGTTGTTGATGTTGATTGTGTATTCATAGCCTTATTATAGAGGCAAATAAGAATTTGACCACAAATTAGATTGTCGTAAGGTTTTGGTATGAATATGGATAATGAAGATAAGATATTGGCCGTATTAAATTGGATTGAAAAGGCTAGAATAAGGAGCAAGGCCCCTTATCGAAAATTGACAGAGTATTCTTATTCTCAAGGAATAGAGCCATTAGCTCGAAAAAATAAGCCTCAAAAAGAAGGTGAATTTAAGATTTTTACGAGAGTTTTTAGTGAGGCAATTGGAATAAAAAAAAATGAGCTTAAAAGAGCTTTAGGGGGACTTTCTGATAGAGGAGCAATAAAAATCCTAGAAGTAAGAGATACTGTTTATTTTCAGGGAGATGATGACAAGTGGAACGATGGATACTACGAAATTGAGCTTGGGGCTAAGTTCAATAGTGTGCTACAGGAATATGAAGCTATAGCGAGTGAAAAATTTTGGAATAAAAATGATGATTTAGGTTCCATTTCTAAGAATCCAGAAAAACGAGATGAATTTTTAACTTATTTTGATTTGTGTTTTGATTTTGAAAATGGGGAATACTGGAAATTTGGACAAAGAAAAAAACATCCTCTTCAAATAACTGATGATAATGGTAACAAAACAAATTATCATAGTTTCCAAGTACTATTGGAAAATAAAGGAATATGGTTAACTAAAGAAGAAATTGAATCTAAAGGATTTAAGTTTCAGGACGTAGGAAGTGTGATTAATTGTAACTCATTAGACAATTATCTAAGGAAAAATCTTCACTCAAAACTTAGCATTTCTGATGAGGATATTTTCAAAACACCAAGGGGATGGCTTAAATATGACAAAAAAGAGGGCAAAATTATGCTTGTTTCTGATAAAAATAAAAACACCTACAACGCCTAGATTATGTAGGCAATAAATTTCCAGATATGCTTCGGGCACGGCCCTTCAGCGGGGCTTTTTTAGCATTTCCTAATTTTTATTGAGATGAATGAAACATTAGACACAAGCGACACAGACTTTGCTGCTGCTGTAGTTGCAAGCGGAGTTCCTATTGAATCTATGCACAGAAGAAATGATGGGAGAGTTTTTTTTGCTTTCAAAAAAGAACTTAGAACTGCTCAATTAGAAAAAAGATATTGGACAAAGGACCTACCCATTGATGCTCAGACACTTTTAAAGGAGTGGAAAACTCTAAAGCATCGTATTTCTGACCTCTACTAATTAGTTCTTAAATTTTTATTTATGGATATGCATTTTACCAAAAATCGGATTAAAGAAGCCCTTAGGTGGGAAGATGTTTTTAGATTTTACAATCTACCATTTAAAGACGAGAAAAAAAACACCTATTGTCCATTTCACGAAGACAAAAAACCCTCTCTAAGTTTTTTTGGAGATAAGCAGTTTAAATGTTTTGGATGCGATAAAAATGGTGATATTTTCAAGTTTATTGCACTAAAAGAAGGCTTAGACTGTGTTAATGATTTTCCAGAAGTGCTTAAAATTGGAGAAAGGATAGCTGGAACCAGCTATCTAACAAAAGGGGCAAAAAAACAAAAAATAAAAGAAAGGAAATCCCAACCAAAGCCATCAAAAGAAGATATTGAGAAATTTCATAATCAGCTTCTAAACTCTCCTAAAGTTACCCAATACTTTGCAGAAAGAGGAATTAGCAAAGAAACACTTCAAAGGCATAAGGTAGGCTTCGGAACTTGCAAAGAAGCTGGGGGGAGAACCAAGATTGTATTTCCGAACTATAGCCTAAAGTCTAGACCAACTTATCTTCGATATAAAAAGTGGGCCAAAGAAGATGAGTTTCCTACTTTCTCGCCAGAAGGAACTGAATTAGGTCTCTATATGCTACAAAATTTACATCAAAATGATGATGAGGTTTTTATTGTTGAGGGGGAGATAGACGCCCTGTCATTAGACGAATATGGAATAACGGTAGTGGCTATTCCTGGGGCTCAAACATTTAAAGATGAATGGCTTAAGTATTTTAAAGATGTAAAAGAAATAACCGTCTGCTTGGATAATGATAAAGTAGGGAAAAAAGGAGCTGAAAAAATAATAACAAAATTTCAGGAAAAGTATCCAGACAAAGTAATTTGGAGGATAGAATTACCAAAAGAGCTCGGGGAAAAGGGAGATGTGAACGATTTTTTCTTAAGCCCTGAGCTTCATACAAAAAGTAATCCAATAGACAGCTTTGTTGCATTAAGAAAAACACCCCCTGTGAATGAAGAAAATAGGATTGCTAAACTTACATTGCCCAAAAAACAGTTATTAATCAAAGATTGGAGAGGGGTTATAATAAAAAATTTTCCTGCTACTTTGAGGCCCTCTGAGTTTTGTTTAGCCACCGTGTGCCAACTTTTAATTAAAGATGTTAAAAATCCATTTGCTCTTGTTATTGTTGATGTACCTAGCTCAGGAAAAACTATATCACTCGATTTTTTTGCAGGGCTACCAGAGATTGTTTATCCAACAGATAAATTTACTGCTGCTTCGTTTGTAAGTCACGCGGCAAATATAAAAAAAGAAAAACTAGCAGAAATTGATTTACTCCCACGAATCCGATTTAAAACATTAATCGCGAGAGATATGGCTTCTGTTTTTTCTGATAAACAAGATGTTTTGGAAGAATCATTAGGAATCTTGACTCGTGTGCTTGATGGCTCAGGCCTTCAAAAGGATTCGGGAGTTCACGGAGGAAGAGGATATAAAGGGAACTATTCGTTTATGATGCTTGCGGCCTCAACGCCTCTACGAAAAAAGATTTGGGATGTTATGGGAAACCTTGGGGCTCGTCTTTTTTTCTTGAATTTAAGGCAACCAGACCCTTCAATAGAGGATTTAACAGAGCAACTTACTTCTGGCTCCTTTCCCGAAAAAGAGCAAAGGTGTTTATATGCAACGAATGAGCTTTTGAAAACGATATGGAATCAATATCCAGAAGGAATTGATTGGGATAGGAGGCGGGATAAAAAGGAATTGTTAGGGTTGATAGCTCGTTGTGCCACATTATTGGCTCGTGCAAGAGGGGTTTTAAAAGATATGGGAAAAGATGAGCTAGAGCCTCAGACTGAAAAACCATCTCGTCTAAACCAACTTTTATACAATTTTGCACGAGGTAATGCTATAGCCAACGGAAGGTTAGAATTAAAGCTCTATGACATAAAACAATCCCTAGTACTTGCTACTGAGTCATCACCTCCAAATCGTTCTCAAATAATTATACATTTGCTAGAAAATAGCGGAGTTTCTAATTCTACATCACTAGAAAAACTATTGAAGTGCTCAAAGCCCACAGTAATTAAATATGCTGAAGAACTGGCAAAATTAAACGTTCTGAACAAAGACAGAGATAGTTTAAACCCGATTGACCCGACTAGAATTTCTTTAAAGGATGAGTTTTTACCACTATGCAAACTTCTTCATCACACAGGGGGAGAAAATTTTAACGCATAAAGAAAATCTGCCCCTGTGTGTTTTTTTAAAAGACATAATGCCAAATTGCCACCCAAATAACCACACTTCTAACGAGAAAAAGATTTGCCATCTGAGTAAATCTACTCTCCGTTTAAGTGTGAAATACCCTGAAGAAAACCCAGACGAGGCAGTTCGAGACATAACAAAGGCATTAGTTCACCTTGATGTATTTAAAGATATTGAAAATTAAGTGCTAATATAATTTGCTTTTATAAAAAATAAGGGTAGGTTTATGGCAAATGGATATGTTTATGAATAAAACTGACAGACTCAGAAAAGTGGCTATATATATTCGTGTGTCCACTCAAGAGCAAAAAGTCGAAGGCTATGGACTTGAAGCTCAAAAAAAGAGGCTTCTTGATTTTGTAGAAAATAGTAAAAATTCTTTGAATTTACATACCAAAAAAGAATGGATTTTTTCTGATACCCATACAGGAAGTGATTTGAATCGTCCAGCTCTTCAAGACCTAAGAAAAAAACTAAAAGAAAAGAAATTTGATGCCGTTTTAGTTTGGAAGATTGACCGTTTGTCTCGCTCACTTAAACATCTTCTCTCACTTTTTGAGGAGTTTGAAAAAAACGAGGTTAGCTTTATTTCTGTCCAAGAAAATCTGGACTTCAGGGGGCCAATAGGAAGGCTCATTTTTCAGATGTTTGGAGCCATTGCCCAATTTGAACGAGAATTGATAAAAGGGCGTACAACAATGGGGAAAATCGCCTCTGCAGAAATGGGAAATTATACAGGGACTAATATCCCTTACGGCTACAAACCCGTTCCTAACCCTGGTGGGAAAGGAAAAAAACTAGCAATTATCCCAGAAGAACAGAAATGGATAGAACAGATTTTTGAATGGTACATTTATGAGGGGCTTGGTTTTAGACAAATAATGCAAAGACTAAATGAATGGGAAGTCCCTCGTGGACAACACTCTGGAGCAAAAAAACTAGTAAATACTTGGACTGAAAAAATGGTCGATGTACTTATTAGTAATGAAATTTACCGAGGTATACATATAGCAAATAGAAAAAATGAAATTGGACACCTTTTACCAGAGAGTGAATGGACCATAGTAAAAGTACCTCCTTGTATTTCAGAACTAACTTTCCAACAAGCTCAAAGAGTGAGAAGCAACCGTGTAGGAGGTAGAAGTAGTGGAAATTACCTTTTAAGTGGAAAAATGGTAGATATGACTGTCTCACCTCCAAAAAAGTTTTCTGGGGCAAAACGTTCCAAGGGAGGTTTTAGCTATAGGAGGAAGCAATTTAAAACAAAGGATGGAGGTCAAGTCCCTGTGTTTGAGATTCCAGGCAAACAAATTGAGGATTTTGTGTGGAGCAAAATTTTGGAAGCTATGCAGAACCCAGAGGTCTTTATAAAGCAATACCTCTCAAAAGAGTATTTAGAACCCAAAAAAGCCTCAAAACTAGAACTAGCTCTGGCAAATCTCCGTGCTGAGAAAGCAAAAATTCAAGAAATTGAGATAGGACGAGTACAGAGTGCTTATGAAAAAGGGATGTATAATGAAGACACGCTACAGGAGAAATTGACAGAAAAAGAACAGAAAATCTCAGAAATTGAAGAAAAAATCCAACAAATTGAAGATGAACTAGCTTTGATGAGCTCTGTCGATATGGAGGTTGAAAAACTACGGTCTGCTTCTGAGCAAGTAAGGTACAGACTAGAAAATCTAAATCAAAAACAAAAAAGGATTTTGTGTGAACTCTTTGTTGATAAGATTGAAATGTATCGAAAACGAGACGGAAAGAGGTGGGACGTCCAAGCCGAAATCTATTTTCGGTTTAATCCAACGAAGTTTGGGGAAGCAAAAAGCGAGGATAGAACCCGAAAAGCTGATAACAAAGGGGATAAGAAAATTTCGGCTTTAAAAAACAAGATTTCTGGTGGAGCATATCGGACTTGAACCGATGGCCTCATCCATGCCATGGATGCGCTCTAGCCAGCTGAGCTAATGCCCCTCGTCAGGATTGCCTCCGTACTTTTAGAAATTTCTAACGAAATTCCTTTCAGTACTCCAGAATCCTTCCTCTCAAAATTTGACCTGTCCACATTCTCAACCTAATAGATCAAATTTTGTCTTTTTGTCTATCTCAACCCTTTTAGTTTGTAGATAAAGTTTTGGTGATTTTTATTTGTGCCTAACCAAAGAGAGCTTGAGAAATCTAAGTAAATTTATAAAAAATGCAATAATTTAAATTTTCAAATCTGTTGTGATAATTTTCTAGTTGGAATAACTTTTTGGACTACTTACCTCCATTCATCGACCTGTTTACCGTTTTTTTTGCCGACGTGTCTTGAAGCCTTGGCGAAGTAAGAAGTCTCGATATTATTCAAATCTCCTCTTTTTCCCCTCAAAAACCCTCTATCCCTGTTTTTAAACAGACATCTCCCCTTATTCAGCCATCGCTTCCCCCTACACCGAGGTTTCGGAGGACAGGCGAGCTTCGGCCGACAGGCAGGGTAGAATAAAGAGAGGGGAAACATTTTTTTAATTACAAAAAAAGACGCCCTCTCAGACGTCTTTACTTTTACGTGTTACTTTTACCTTTTTCCTCGTTCCTATTCCCTATTTTCTACATTCCCATCATGCTCGGATCCATTCCTCCCATACCTCCTGGCATCGCCGGGGCTGGAGCTTCTTTTTTTGGTAATTCTGCTACTGCTGCCTCAGTTGTCAAAAAGGTTCCTGCAATCGAAGCGGCATTTTGAAGAGCTGATCGGGTTACTTTTTTCGGATCAATGATCCCCGCTTTTACCAGATCTTTCATTTCTCCTGCTGCGGCATCAAATCCCATGTGTTTCCCATCAGATTTGATAATATCATTCACAATCACAGATCCTTCGAACCCGGCATTTTCTACAATTTGGCGAACCGGAGCTTCTAGGGCTCGATGCACGAGTTTCACTCCCGTCAATTCACTACCTTCAAGCTTTAGAGAGGCTAAAAGTTTTTGAGCCGCTCGAAGCAGAGCTGTCCCTCCTCCTGCTACAATTCCTTCGGCAGAAGCGGCTTTGGTCGCAAGTACCGCATCTTCGATCCGATGTTTTCGCTCCTTTTGTTCTACTTCACTAGCGGCTCCTACTTTGATCACCGCCACTCCGTCCCCAAGTTTTGCTCGACGTTCAGCAAGTTTTTCTTTGTCATAATCAGAACTAGAGTTATCAATTTCTCGTTCGATTTCTCTCATTCGAGCATCAATATCGGCCTTACTTCCAGCTCCGTCGACAATCAAGGTCGCATCCTTCGTGGCCACTACTTTTTTGGCCTGTCCAAGATCTTCGACCGTGGCATTTTCGAGCTTGAGTCCGATTTCTTCAGAAATCACTTTTCCACCTGTCAAAATGGCGATGTCTTGGAGCATAGCTTTCCTTCGATCACCAAATCCAGGAGCTTTCACCGCGATGACATTGAAAGTTCCTCGGAGTTTATTGACGATCAAAGTCGCCAGTGCTTCTGATTCTACGTCTTCAGCCACAATCACCAGGTTTTTATCCCCAGATTGAGCCACTTGTTCGAGTAGTGGAAGAATCTCTTGGATGGAAGAAATCTTTTTATCTGTGAGAAGAATTTTGGCATTTTCCATTTCGGCTACCATCGTCTCTGGATTCGATACCATATAAGGAGATAAATACCCGTTTTCAAATTGCATTCCTTCCACAATATCTGTTTCAAGTCCGAGAGTCTGGCCATCCTCCACCGTCACGACTCCTTCAGCCCCAACTTTGTCGAAAACCTGAGCAATGATTTTCCCTACTTCTGGATCTTGGGCTGAAATAGTTGCTACCTGCTCAATTTTCTCATTGGAATCTACTGGTTCTGCCATTCCTTCGAGTTCTTTTACGATAAAAGCAACCGCCGCATCGATTCCTCGTTTGAGGGCAATTGGATTGGCTCCAGCTTCTACATTTTTGAGCCCTTCAGAGATGATTGCGTCTGCGAGAATAGTTGCTGTCGTAGTACCATCTCCAGCTACATCGTTGGTATTGGTCGCCACTTCTTTGGCCAGTTGAGATCCCATGTTTTCGAACTTGTCTTCAAATTCGATTTCCTTGGCGATGGTTACTCCATCATTCGTTACCGTTGGAGAACCATAGCTTTTTTCAAGGATTACATTTCGGCCCTTCGGCCCCATTGTCACACGAACCGCATCTGCGAGTTCTTTGACCCCTTTTGCCACTTTGGCTCGGGCCTTGTTTCCGAATTTTACATCTTTTGCCATGATTAGTTGGGTTAAAAAATACTTAGAAAGATCACAAGATTACGAGATCACGAGTAAGTAGATTCTTGTTTTCTCGTCATCTCGTCTGCTCGTTATCTATTTTTCTATTGCCAGCAAACTATTGCTGCTCACAATATAAAGCTCTTCTCCGTCTACTTTGATCTCGGTGGGAGCGTATTTGGTGAAAACTACCACATCACCTTCTTTGACTCCGATCGGAGCACGAGATCCATCATCGTTTAATTTTCCAGGCCCCACAGCGAGCACTTTTCCACGCATAGGTTTTTCTTTCGAGGCCGTATCAGGAATCACGATTCCAGAAGCGGTTGTAGTCTCTTCTTCGATTGGGTGGACGATCACATTGTCGTCAAGAGGAACCAGTTTTGTCATTGTTTTTTGGGTTAAATGATAATGAAAGGTGGTAGGTTGTAGGGAGAAAATCAAATTTATGCCCTAGCCTACTCCGCCGTCCCGAGTCCTCGGGACGAAGGCCCGGCAACTTACAACCTCCTACTTACAACTTGAGAAAACTAATTGTCAAAAATTAGCGGTCACGAACTTAGCACTCTCGTATGCCGAGTGTCAAATCTTTTTAAATTTTCTTGAACATTCCCCTTGCCCGGATTTAAATAATTTTTTATAAGGAGTGAGTACTTTTTAATTTTCTCTCCCTTCGACTTGCAATAACTATAATTTTTCAAGCTCAGGGTTATCGAAACTATCTTTTAATTTTTTTAAAAAAATGATTGAAGAACTCAACCAACAACTTCTCAAGTCCGTAGACCACCTGCGAGCCGAGTTTGCCACACTTCAGATTGGCCGTGCCAACGCCACTCTTGTAGAAGAAATCTTCATCGACTGCTACGGCTCCCAGATGCCACTCAAAGCTTCCGCCAATATCTCTTGTCCAGACGTAAAAACTATTCGTATCGAACCATGGGACAAGACTTTGATCGGGGAAATAGAAAAAGCCATTCGAGATTCTTCTCTAGATATCAATCCTCAAAATATGGGAGACTACATCATCCTTCCAATTCCTCCGATGACAGAAGAACGGCGAAAAGAAATCGTAAAAATCGTCCATGATATGACCGAAAAAGCCCGAATCAGTGTTCGAAATGCTCGCCATGAAACACTTAAGAAATTAAAAACTCAGAAGGATAATAAAGAAATTTCTGAAGATGAGCACAAATCCCAGGAAGAAGAAGTACAAAAAAAAGTGGATGAAACAAATAAGCAAATTGATGAACTCTCTAGTAATAAAGAGAAGGAAATAATGAGTGTGTAAAATAAAATTCAAAAAGAGCTTAGAACTTAGAACTTGGAACTTAGAAAATTCAAAAAATCTTAATTCCTGTCAGCCGAAACTAAGCTCTAAGTTCTACCAACTAAGTTCTAAAAATGTCCCGTCGAAAATCCTTCCTGATCGACTCAAATCAAACTCGTCGGCGAAAACCGAAAAAATTGCGTAATCGTTTCTTGAATCTTCTGGTTCGACTTTTATTTCTACGCCAAATTTTGAAGCTTTTTCGAGGATCTGTACTCCTAGGAATGTTGGTATCAGGGGTTATTTTGTTTATCGGATTTTCTGTTTTTTCCCCTTACTTCGATCTCAAAAAAATCACCATCGTTCGTGATAATTCCAGTATTGATGCGGAAGAAGTGGAACAAATACTGGGTGAATTTTATGGAAAAAACCTGCTTTTTCTCTCTCAAAAAGACGTCCAACAAAAACTTGTCAGCATCTTTCCCGAATTTAAAAAAATAAAAATATCAGAGCGTTGGCCCTCAGAAATGAGCTTAAAAATTGAAACTTCTCCACCATTTCTCACGCTACTAAATCAAGAAACAGCTAATTTCTTTGTTGTTTCAAAAAATGGAGTCATTCTTATGGCCAAACCAGATGAAAATCTCCCCATCGTAAAAATTATTGGCTACGAAAAATTGATTCTTCCCCATCAACAGCTCACGAGTGAAATAGTGCTTAAAAAAATAATGCTCGCCAAAAATCTTTTTGAGCAAAACATTGAGCTTCCACTCAATGATCTGAATTTTTATATGGATGCACAAGAACTGCACCTGATTTCAGAAAACGATGTGGCTATTTGGATAGATCTCCAACAACCAATTGAATCACAGATAAAAAAACTAGAACTCTCCGCTACCAGAATCGGCCTCTATGACCAACCACTAGACCACGTAGATCTTCGAATCCCAAAGCAGATTTTTTGGGCACCAAAGTAGTTAAAAACAACCAGGTTGATAATTGAAAATTAATTATTATATTCCCCCCACTTTAAATCCAAAAAAATGTTCGAAACCCAAGTAAAAAAGGCAACAGAAAATCTTCGATCACTTTTTCACCAGACACCTCTTCAGCACTCAAAATATCTGTCAGAAAAGTACGGAGCGAAAGTTTATATCAAACGGGAAGATCTCACCCCGGTGAGAAGTTACAAAATTCGAGGAGCCTTTAACTTAATTTCTCAACTCTCGGACGAGGAAAAATCTCGAGGAATAGTTTGTGCTAGTGCTGGAAACCATGCTCAAGGGGTTGCTTTTGCTTGTAAGCATTTCAAAGTACCTGGAAAGGTCTTCATGCCGGTGACCACCCCAGCTCAAAAAGTAGAAAAAACAAAAATTTTTGGGGGAGAATTCATAGAAGTAATCTTGGTCGGAGACACTTTTGACGAAGCCTATAACCTATCAAAAAAGTGTTGCGAAGAGCAGGACTCCACTTTTGTCCCTCCCTTTGACCATGAAAAAATCATCGAAGGACAAGCCACTATCGGATACGAAATCTTGGAACAATTAAAAACAAAACATGTAGAAAATATAGATTACATTTTTCTTCCTGTGGGAGGGGGCGGTGTTTCTTCCGGAATTGCAAAACTTTTTACAGAAAAATCACCAAAAACAGAGATTATTTGTACGGAACCTCTCGGAGCCCCGGCTTTCAAAGAAAGTATGGATGGGGGGAAAGTAATAGAATTAGAAAAAATCGATACCTTTGTGGATGGTGCTGCGGTAAAACAAATTGGTTTCAAAAATTTTGAAATCCTAAAAAAATTAATCAAACATGAAGTCTTGCTCATCCCCGAAAACCGTCTCTGTCAGACGATGATGGATTTTCTATTTCATGAAGGAATCGTACTCGAGCCAGCCGGCGGACTTGCGATCGATGCCTTGAAAGATATGAAAGAGGAAATTAAAGGGAAAACGGTTGTTTGTGTGCTTTCTGGGGGAAACTTTGATTTTGAAAGATTACCGGATGTGAAAGAGCGAGCCATGAAGCATTCTGGATTGAAAAAATATTTCATCCTTCGAATGCCACAGAGACCAGGTGCTCTCAAAGATTTCTTGAATCTCATGGGATCAGAAGATGACATCACGAGGTTTGAATATCTAAAAAAATCAGCCAGAAACTTCGGATCGGTACTCATGGGGGTGGAAACCAAAAACCCAGACAATTTCCCCATTCTTTTTGGAAAAATGGAAAAAGCAGGATTTGAATATCAGGACGTAACGGATAACCAAACACTGGCAGACTTTGTTATACTAAACCGCCTTTGAAATTTGTATAAATTGATATAAACTTTGGTTAGT
>CAYFOO010000023.1:0-20371 GCA_964344775.1 uncultured Candidatus Peribacteria bacterium | reverse complement strand
AATTATTTTCGATCTTACTTTGGAGGCAGAACCCTTAAAATAAAAGGAAGATTCCTCGACTTTTTTCTGGGACTTTAGTCTTTTTAGCAGTTTGATCTTCAAAAATCTCGGAAAGCCTTAATTTTTTATTTTTTGGGAATACGACCTTTTTGAATTTTCCAAATAAACAATTATTATCAAATAAATGAAGTTCATCGTTTCTGTTATTTTGGGGACTCTGGTAGCCGGATCTTTTATCGTTTGGCTCAATCTCCCTGAGTGGAAGACACAAACCGCAGAAGTGGTAACCATGGCCGAAACCGCCGAATTTGATCGAACGAAATGGAACACCGTGTTTGAAAAATCAGATGCCTTACCGGATGTTTTCCCAATTTCTGCGGCAAAAAATATTTTTCATGAAATTCAAAATATCTTCATAGAGCTTGATAAAATAGGGCTCACCGCTCCAAAAGTCTGGCGAAATGATATCAAATCTGGGGTAATTTTTGATGTTTTTGCTTCTCTAAAAGCGATTGATCGATCTCTAGAAAAAATTGATACCAATCTGCACCGAATTCCTGATTTTTTATTAGAAGAAGAACAAAAAAGAGAGAAAAAAATTGCCATCGAAAAAATCGAATTTATCCGGGACAAACTCAAAGATGCTCGAAAATTAGAGAAAGTTTTTCATAAATTTGTGAAAAACAAAGAACGGCTTTTAATTTTACTCCAAAATCAAAACGAGCCTCGATCTACGGGAGGTTTCACCGGAAGTGTGATTATTGTGGATTTTTCACCAAAACGGATTTCTTGGCGATTTTCTGATATTTATGCCCTGGATCGCAAGGTTCCAATCAAAAAGCAAACCCCAGCTCCAGAATTTTTCCACGGACTTTCAAAAACGATCTCGCTCCGAGATGCGAACTTTTGGCCGGATTTTCCGACTTCGGCACAGAAATATCGGACTTTTTTTGCCGCGATCGATGAAAAAATGCCCACTACCGTTGTGGGGATAAACCTCAACCTGATCCGAGAAATCCTAAAACTCACCGGCCCCGTACACCTCCAAAAATGGGGCATTGAGATGAATGATCATAATTTCGATGCGGCGTTGAGCTTTCTCGTGGAGTCGAAAGTCAGTGGTCGATTTGCGGTGAAACAGCCGGTTCTCGACTTTGCCAAGGCACTTTTTGCACTCAAAAGATGGCAAAATATCCCGCTCGAAAAGATTTTGGCCTTTAATTTCTCAGAATTTATCGAAGGAAAAAATCTCCTCGCGTTCTCAAAAGATTCGGGCCTGCAAAAACTATTTAAAAAGTGGAAAATCGCCGGAGAAGTGAAAAAAGACAAAGAAGCGGATAATTTTCTTCACTTTGATTTTGTCTCCGTGGGGGCGAACAAAACGGAAAAATTCCTCTGGACCAAGCTCTGGCACGATTCTGAAATCCATCAAAACGGCAGAATTATCAATTCCCTAGAAATCACGAGAAATCACCTCCTTCGTCCAGGAGAGCTGCAAGATCTACTCAAAGTGAAAAACTGGCCGCCAAATATCCAGGCCCTCATCACCGATGATCTGCTCTGGAAGCTGGGAGCCGGACAAAATCGGACGGTGATGCGAGTGTACGTCCCAAAAGACGCTAAATTAATGTTTCAAGACAATCCTTCGGGTGAGATTAAAGAGATACTGTCTGACGATGAAAATTTCAAAATCTTTGAGGTACCGCTCTTTGTTCTGCCGGGCGAAAGATTGAAAACCTATCTGAAATACGAGACAAAACTAGATCGCGGAAGTCACGATTGGCGACCGTATTATCTGCAGGTAGTAGGAACTCCTGGGCGAAATCAAACCAGCTTCCTGGAGACCATTTCTACTGATGTAGAAGGGCGATTCAAAGCTGAAACCATGACACTCGGGCGTCCGCAAAAATTGATTGATAATGATTTCCGGGCGGTTTTGGAATTTGACTAGAGAAGTCTCCCTTGTTGAAGGGAGATTTAGAGGGTTTTTTGTACAAATACCAATGGAACAAAAAATCCCCCACCCCCAAAACCCCTCTATCCTTATCTTCAAACAAGTATCTCCCCTTAAAAAAGGGGAGCAAAAAAGGGGGCTATTTTTGTAAATAGAATTGCAAAATACGCATCGCGGCCAGATCATCTACTCGGTCATTTTTGTCTTTTTCTTTGCGAGAAATGATCACGTCCTGACTTGAAAATCGTTCGTTTATAAATTCGATCGGCGTAGATACGTTGCAATGCAACGTATCTACAAACGATCGAATTTCGGCACACATTTTATTTTCCGTTCCGTCGCCAGAAATCGGCAGCCCCACCACGATCTTTTTGATTCCTTTTTCATCCACCATCTTTTGAATTTCAGAAACAATATCCGTGGCCGGAAAAACGTCTCCTGCCAGTGTACAAACCCCATCTGGAGAAAAAGCCAAACCACAAAACTTGCTCCCATAATCCAAAGCCAAAACTGGACCTGATTTACCCACTTTTGCAGAATTTTCATTCTGCAGTTCCAGATTTTTTAGTGTTCGTGGATCGATTTTCTTCATTGTCTTGTTTTGTCATCCTCGCGAAAGCGGGGATCCATGAGCACAAACAAAGATAGTACAAATGGATTCCTGATCAAGTCAGGAATGACAGGAAAAATTAAAACAATGCTCCCTGCAGAGCTGCATTCAACTTCAACCCAGCCGGCGTGGGATCAAATTCTACTTCCCGCCCATACAGATCCTTCGCACAAAAAGACACCAACTCATCCGGCGTCTCGATCACAATGAAGGGGCCCTTGATCGCCACAATCTTCCCAGAGACCGATTCATCTTTTTTGAGAGAAACTGAGTGAAAAGATTTAGAGTTCGCTTCAACATTTTTGAGACCATAAAAATTATGCCAATCCTGAAATTCTGGATCTTCAAGCAGGAATCCCTGCAAATGCTCGTACTCGGCCAGGGCTTTTTTGTGTGTTTGGAAAAGTTCTCGTAGATTCTTTTCCCCCTCGGCCACTGTGATGTGTGGACAGAGAAAATCTTTCTTCTGCGAGGGTTTGATTTTGTCGGCGAGGCCACTTTTCCTGATCAAAGTTTCGATCTGACGAGCAGAAACCCCATCGGGGGTTTTTGCAACGAAAAGGGTAAAATGACTCCCCTGTTCCAGCTGGCGGAGCTCTTTTCTTTCTGCCCGAGAAACCCCCACTTTTACGAGATCTTGGTCAAAAAGGGCCAAATACACCCAGTGTTCGCCTTTTATTTTTTCCATGTCCTGATCGGTGAAGTTCGTCCGATCAAATCCGTCGAAACTGGTAATCACAAAAATCCCCTCTCGCACTCGACAGATCTCACATTTGGATCGGCCAGTAGGCCCGTCCTGCGGACAGCGATTCCATTTATCATGTTCCCAGTACCCGGCACACGTGACGTCAGATTTGAGGTCCACGGATAGATCCTGCCCGATTTGCACCTCTTTTCGACCAAATTTGCCTCCAGCGGTCGCCTGGATCTCGCAACCCTCGGGGTTTTGCCATCGGAAGTCAAAGACTTGGACTTGCATGGAAACAATTCAAAAATTAAAAAGCAAAAATCAAAATGAATGTAGGGAGCGGAGAGAAAAATGCAAAGTTTATATTTCTTCAATTTCATAAAGAACTGCATCAATTCCTTCAACTTCAACCGAAGCTATCAAAATTCTTGTAAATAAAGAAACTTCTAATTCAAAATATATTTTCCCATCTTGCTCCTCTGGGTTATAAATAGATTTTTCTAGGCTAGCACAAAACCTATCAATGGACGTTAAAAAAACTTGTAGTTCATATTCGTCCAAACACAAAGCTCTTAATGATCGATTAAAATATTTGGTGGTATGCCAATCATATTTTCGTTCCACCATTGCAGACAGATTTTAAATGTTGTTTCAAGTTTTCCGTACTCCCGTGATGAACAACCCCAGAAGCTTTTGATGCTTTGGCTCTTTTTGCTCGATCAGTTGTTGATTGGGAAGATTTTAGTTTCATCTTGCATTCATTCTTGTGGGAAAATGTAAAAAAGTCAATTTTTTGCCAAAAGCTCGCGACCGATTAGGGTTACTTAAAAACTTTTGCCATTTTTAGTATGGAAATGGCCGTTCCTTTTGGGAGGTCTTTTTTGGGATGTGGGACGGTCACGTGAATTTTTGATTTTTTGTGCCAAAAAATTTTATGACTTCCTTTTTATCGGACTTCAACAAAACCTTTTTCTTCCAACAATTTGATAATATCTGCAGAACTATAAGTTGGCGATTTAGGCATAAGAAACGGTTTTCATAAATGTTTTTGAATCGTCGATTACTTCTGCTTTTTCTTCTTTTACTGTCTCGAGGTAGAGTGCCATGGCCTCTTCTATCATTTCTTGTGCTTCTTCGAGTGTCGCTCCATAAGAAATACATCCCGGCAAACTCGGAACGTAAACCGTGTATCCTCCTTCTGGTTCTGGCCGAAAAACAATGTTGAAAGTGTACATGACGTAAAAAGCATAATTTCTGCACTGTTTTTGTCAAAAAAATGAATGCTCATCCTGATCTTTTTGACCTGAAGATCAAGTACTATATTTTAATATGATATTATAGTACCTCATTCGCCGGTCCAATATTTCTAGACTTGCGGTGTCCGCCGTAGTTTGAAATTATTTTTTAAAACTAACGAAGACGGAAACCGAAATGTTTCTTACCCCCTGACGGCAGAAACGTCTTGAACGTGGTAGGGATACCCCCTCCGGCCTAAGAAATATCACGTAAGCCAGAAACATCTTGAACAGAGCTATAAACTCCATCCGGCCTAAAATGCTTTTGCTACTGCCAACACAATTGTCGAAGCGATGAGAGCAACAAAAAACGAAGCTGTTGCCCACGCTCGAGTAAAATTAACCGTCACTCTATCTCGAGATTCATATACTTTTTCCAATTTTTCTTCGGTTTTTTCTCTTTCGTGTTTTTCTTCACGTACAAGAGTTTCTAGTTGATCAAACCTTTTTTCTCCTTGTTCAAAACGTTTATCAACTTGTTCAAAACGACGATTAACCTCCTCTCGGAAATCTTTTAAAAGTTCTAAAATTAAATCTTCTTTATTCATTGGGCTCATCTTATTTATTTTTAACAAAAAGTCAATGCTCTCTTTATCCTGATCTTTTTGACCGAAATATTAGATACTATACTTTAATATTATATTATAGTATATTAACTGATTTGATAAAAACGTTGCGAACGGGAAGATCCCCCGTCCGGCCTAAATTATTTCCCCACAAACAAAGCGACTAAAGCCGCAACGACCCCAGAAATAAGAATATTCATCGTGGCGAAAGCCCGTGAAAAATTTACAGTTACTTGATTTCGAGCTTCATATACATCGTCTAACCTTTTCTTTTCTGATACTTGATTATCTTCAATTCGTTCCAACCTACGTTCTACTTGATCAAGTCGTTTTTCAACCTGCTCAATCATTTTGATAATCAAATCTAATTTTTGGTCTGTTTGACTCATCTTTATAAAATAAATTACACGAAAATTCTATCTATTTATGAGAAAAAGTCAAATCCGAACACCCGTCGCTACACTTGTCCTGGTCTTTTTGGCCTGGGCATTTGTGCATCTGCTTTGCCAGTTCAATGTTTCTAACTTGCGGTGTCCGCCGACTTGTCCTCCGTAGTTTGAAATTAAACTCTAAAGTTTACGAAGGGGGAAGTTTGAAATTATGTTTTAAAGCTAACGAAGGCGGAAACCGAAACGTTTCTCATTCCCTGACGGCAGAAATGTCTTAATTAATTTACTGCCGGAATATGTTGATAATGCTCTTCGTGTTCTTCAACTGTTTTGTCTGTGTAAGCTCTTGCTCCATCTGTAAATCCACTCAATTTATCCACTATTTCATTCTCTACCACGATGAATAGTTTTTCATTAAAGCTGTGTTGATCTTTTATAAAAGTCATGAATTTTTCATTAAATTCTTTTTGTTCTCCAATTGCCGCCACTATTTCTTCATTTATAGATTCTAAAGAAGAGGCCTTATTTTCTAAAGAAGAAACTTTTACTTTGAGAGTAGATACATCTTCTTGCAAAGTTCCTAGCATTTTTAACACGGCTTTTTGAAATTCTTGATCGGTCATACGTTCTTTTTAAAGAATGAAATTTTGTTTGTCAAAAATTTGATCGCCCCTCCAACTCCCAAACCTTCTTCTTCGCAAGTTGAAATATCGGGAATTAAGAGAAGGTGCCCGAAAATCAAACAAAAAAAAGATCCAAGAACCAGAGGCGGCCTGTCCGCCGAAGCTTTAACAAAGTCTGAAGTCTTAGCGAAGGGGGAATGAGTTGCGGCTCCCGGAAACGTCTTGAACGGGGGGTCAACCTACGCCAAGGCTTCGGTAGACAGGAGATCCCCCGTCCGGCCTAACTACGCTTGTCCTGGTCTTTTTGACCTGGACATTGGTGCACTATCCGCTCGAGTCAAAAAGACTCGACCGATCGAGGGGATAACCGTCCAGAAATTCGCTTAACAGGGTAAACTTTATAGCATAGATATTTATCATTAAACGTTGTGTTGGTAATAAATATTTTTGGGGCTCCAGTAATTGAAAACCCGTTTTCTTCAGCGATTGATGGCATATCACCATGACCTGTTGCGCATTGTGGCGATTCGGTATGCTCATAACCTGTAATGCAACCAACATCACCGGGTTCATCTTTTCCTTTATTGCATCGTTTAATGTATGCGTTCGTCTCTGCTATCACTCTCCCTTTCTCTTTTTCATAAGCTGCCTCCTTGGCAGCTTCGGCAGCTTCCTCGGCAGCAGAAAACTCTTCTCGCAGCTTATCATACTCTGCTTTGACATTGGGACACATCTTTTCTGCAGCAGAAAGTATGTATATGTGTAAATCAACTAGCTTTTTAGCCTTGTCAAAATCCTTTTCCTTCAGGACAGCGTTGCAATATTTTTGCGGTACATCCGGACACACTTTTTCATAAACAACATTCAATTGGGCATCATTTTCGGCAGCTTTAATCCCCGCTGCATCACCGCTTCTGGCCGCCTCACAAAGTGCTTTGTTCGCTGCATCTCTTTTTTCTTCCTCAATTTTACTTTTTGCTTCCCTCGCTTCGCTTTCGCATTCTGCTTTATGCACAGCCTTCGAGACTTCACAGCTCTGCTTCGCCCGTGCTTCCATCTGCACTTTGGTTTCCGCATCTAAACTAACGTCTGTTAAACCTTGCATTAAATTTTGTCTTCGTTGCACAAGACAAGCTGCCATTTTCTTTTCTAAACAATCTCTCTCTTCTGAATTTGCCGCAGGAGCACCACTACCGCCCCCCCCCCTCAGCTGGAGGTTTTTGCGTTTCTGGCTTTGGAGCTGGTTTTGCTGGTGCAGCAGGGGTTTTTTGGGCTGGAGCTGGTGTAGCTGGGGCTGCAGGAGCAGGTGCCGGCGGTTTTGGCCGCTCCCCTTTCTTGATCTCCTCACACTTGTACTCCACCTGTGGAGGCGGTGCTCCCCCACCTGAGGCCAGGATGAAGTACACAGACTTCATGATGGAGTAGCTCAGCACGATGAAGATCGTCCCCATCAGGGCAAAGTGGAAGAATTTCTTTGAGGATTCTATCTGTTCGTCATTGTCCCCCGCATACACAAACTGAATCCCCGCATAAATAAACATCACCACAATAATCGGAGCGATGAATTTGAGCAAAATATCGATAATCCGCGGGATAATGTAGAGCAAGAGTCTGGTATTTCCACTTCTTAGTTGTGCGAGACGATCTTCCCCTTTTTCATTGCTGCCGATGATTCCCTGTACTCCATCTTTCCCCCAGGTCGGGAAAACCTGCTCCGAATCATACCCCGTCCCCAGCTCTGATCCCTCATCCTCCGGCTCCTCCTCGATCGGTGTACATTTGTACTCAGATCCGGGCAAGAGGAAGTCAGAATCCTTCCCTCCTAGTTTTTCAAGGGCTTTTTTTATCGCATCCGGGACACTTGCAAGACCTTTCATCGCCTTTTTGGTAGCCGCTCCTAGGAATTTTTTACCTCCAGTCAATGCTTCCCCGATCGCCTCTGTCCCAGCTGCCAATGGCTTAACGAAGAATCCAACCACTGACTCAAAAAATCCACCACCTGAGGAAGTAACGGACGTAGTTTTTGTAAGAGGAGGAGTGGCCTTCCCAGCATCTGGATTTTTCCAAGGAGGTGCAGTACAGCAAACTTTTCCTGCCGCACAACCGTCATCGCCCCCATTGGTCGCATCTTCATCTACAAGCGATTGTCCGTCAGGACAGGATTTTTCATAACAAATACCGGTTGCATTGTTCTCGGTGGTACATCGTTCTACTGGTTTTGACTGGGGTTTTGCCTGGCCGGAAGAGGGAGCTGCTGCTGGACTTTCTGCAAAACCACTCTCTACCCCAAACACACTCACTCCCAAACAAAACACAAATCCCAACAACAATTTCTTCATTTCCCCTCTATTCTAACCGTGCAAGAAAAAAAGCCAAACTTTTGGGAGGTAGAAAGAAACTCTTTTCCTCTCGGGATTTTTTACTTACTTCTATGGCAGTTCCTCGAAAGGTTTTTCTCTAAGCTTAGAGAAAAACCAGCGAAGAAGGAGTTTCTTCGTGGCTAAATCAAACAGAGCTGGAAAAGAGTTTCTTCTCTTCCTATTTCTCCATCGGTGCCACTTTTTCTCCCGAAAAAGCCCGATTCCGAAATCGAATCACTGGTACGTTCTTATCCAATCCTAAAAGTACTTCCATCGCACTTCCGATAATCTCCCCCGTCTGAATCTTTTTTCTTGTCGCAACTCCATTTTCAATAACCAACACCTCTGCCCCATCCGGCTCAAAGGAAATAGAAGAAATCGGCAAAAGATTTTGGTGTTCGCCATTGAGTGGGAGCAGCACCTTCACAAAACTACCAACCAAAACTCCCTCTGGCAGAGAAGTAAGTGGAAACTCAATTCTTACTTTTTGACTTCGCGGATCGATCCTGACACTGGCAAACTTTTGTGGAGAAACGATCTCTGTGCCATTTTCGAACCGAAGTTTGATCAACTCTGACTGCCGGATTCGTGTCATTTCTTCACTCGTGAGGAAAGCAGAAACTTTTGCTCCCGTAGACTCATTCACCACAGAAAAAAGAGATTGCCCAATACTGATTTGATTCCCCGCAGCAATCATTTTTTCCGAAATCTGACCGGCAAAAGGTGCTCGAATCGAGAGATCTCTCTGTGAACTCTGAGCGAGTAAATATTGACTTTCTGCTCCAGAAATCTGGGCTTTAGAATTTGATCGAGCGAGTTCTAGACTTGCTTCGGCATTTCGGATGCGGTTTTCTCCGCTGGCCAGTGCCAGATTCATTCTTTTGGTTCCAGATTTGGTGGTTTCGATCTGACTTTCAAGAGCGAGAATCTCCGCATTCAGTTTGTCCAAATACGTAGCTGACTGTGCTTTGAAAGTATCGAGCGTAGTCTCAGAGAAATCTGTCGTCACGAGTGTCCCATGGATCAAATGATCAAACAGTTCCGCTGCATCCTTCACCTCCCGAAGAAATTCAAGTCGATTTCGTGCAAAATTGTAAATCTCTGATTCCCGAGGATCCATTGGCAAAGGTTCCAAATCGGCTACTTTTCGGACCAAATCCTCCACCGTGTTTTTGGTATTTTGTTTTCCAATTCGGTCTTGTGCTCCGATCTCATGCCGCCCCGTCGCTTGTTCGTATCTATATTTTTCGGATGCTCCGAGAATCCGATCGAGCCAATTGAGAATATTGGAGATCAAAGTTTCTGAATTTCTAGATCTGGTTTTGAGTGTTTCTAGAGCCTGTTCGTGATTTTGTTTTTCAGTGAGTTTGGTCTGTGCGAGATCTCGTTTGGCCGTCTCCACGGCTATTTCTGCTGCTCGAACCGAGTTTCCTGCAGAAATACGAGTGGTTTCGAGATTTCGAGTAGCATTCTCAAACCCAATCTGGGTCCGATCATCCTGTGTTCGAAGCGTGGCGAGCACTTGTCCCTGGCGAACAAAATCGCCGATTTTTACAAAAATCTGATCTACTTGCCCAGATACTTCTGCAGAAATGGTGGTTTCTCGATCAGATTCCACCGTACCCAGCACTTCTCGAAACTTGTCTGGTTCCCATTGTCCGAAAGTAACGGTTTCTACGGTTTTTTCTTTGGTTACCGTTTCTGGAGTGACAATCTCTTCATCACCACTGATCTGAGCCAATACAAATATCCCGGCAATGATCGCCATCGCCAAAAGAAATTTTGGCTTTTTCTTTATAAATTCCCAGAAGACAGTGTTCATGTATCCTTAGTTTTAAAAATTCAATCAATTATACCATTTATCGACAAAAAGAGCAAATAGCAAGTAATGAAATCTCTATTCACTTAGTTTATACGCACAAAAAGACCTATTTCTTTCATTTTTCACCTTAAAAATTGACAAAAATGTATTTTCTATGTTTAAATCTAATTAAATTTACAAAAATGAAAGCTTCAATAGACAGACCAACAACTATACCCAAAAAATTTCTTTTGGAATTGTTAATAGAAAAACACCAAACCGTTAGGGAAATCTTAGGACGTCAATTTCGAACCGTTTCCAACGGCGATGAAAAAAGAGTTCTAAAAAGAGTAAACGATCTCGCAAAAGACATAAAAAAAGTTATTGAGCGTAATTGTTCAAATGGAATAAATAATCAAGACGAAAAAAGAAGGCTTTGTAGTCGAATAGATAATATTTTGGGAAAAGCTAAAGGAAAATTTCGTACTGCAGACAATGGAAAAGGAAATCCAAGAGCTATAGATAGAAATTTTAACCCAATAAATAGAGCAAGAGCTGAAGTCAGTGAACAAATAGACAATGGTTTTAATCTACCTGGAACCCCTGGAGAAAATCGTAAAAAAAGTCGAAGAAAAAGAAGCGGTAGAAATTAATTTGATACCATTTTCTAAAAATTTCCTTTAAAATGCTTGAAAAAGCCTCTTTTTTCTGCTATAATGCTCAGAAAATAAATTTTTAACCATCGCTATTTGGCGAGGTTAGAAGGCTCTCACAGTAGGGCTCATATAAATTCTAACAAAAACAAAAATGTTATTGCTTTCTACTGATTCACTCCCGCACTACGGCCTAGAACGAGTCTTCGAATTCGCAAAAAAGGCAAACTTCGACGGTATCGAAGTCGCTGTCAGCGACAACCTAGATACGCAAAACCCGGAATATTTGAAAAGACTATCAGAACGAACGGGGATGCCTATCAAAGCTTTTTCACTGGATCCAAAAGGAGAAAATGACAGAAAAGAAGCTTTTCAACATACCGTACGAGAATTTCCTGGAAGTACCATCAACCTCAGTCCGCCAAAAACACTCGCTTTCGAGTATAAAAAATGGTTGACCGAGCTCGTGCCTCGACTAGCTCAAAAATATGATCTAACTCTTTGTAGAAAAAACGTACCAGCAAAAAATATGCTCGGAGTGATTCCTGAAAGGTCTGACAATTCTGTCTACGCACTCAAACAAGCCGGTGATGTCTGTCTAGACGTGACCGCTCTAGCGATTTCAAATGAGGAAATCATGCGAACGGTTTCTTTTTTGGGAGATCATTTGAAACATATTTACTTGAGCAATGTGACGAAAGGAATTCCTTATTCCCTTCCACAAGTTGGAATTCTCCCGATCGAGAGTTTCCTGACAAAACTAGCTCAAATCAGATACAAAAAAGACTTCACGCTCAAAGTACATCCAAAAGTACTAAGTGAAGGGGACGATGAAAAAATGCTCACAAAACTGATCGAAACACGTGAGTTTTATGAAAAATACTTTGTAAAACCGAGTCAAAACGTGTAAAACACGTGTGTGAAATTCATACTTAATGTATCCGCTGACCCACATTTTTGTGTGCTTTTTGACGAAGCGGACAAATTGATTGATAAAAAATCCTGGGAGATCAAAAAGATGGATGGTGCGGAAACCTTTGAGTTTCTAAAAAAGCATAACATTGAATCACAAAACATCACTTTTTTGGGCGGAGTCTCGGGCCCTGGAGGATTTTCGAGTCTACGAGTAGGAAGTGGTATTTTGAATGCTCTGGCTTTTGCCAAAAAGCTCCCCATTCATCAAGTCCGAGCGGATCTTTGGATTGCTGAATTTCTGAAACAAAATAAAGAGAATCCCGATCATTTTTTATTAAATTCTTTTTCTGATGGTGTATTTTTTATTGAAAAAAACGCAGACGAGGTTTCCCAACCTCGTCTTCAACGAATAAATATCAACGAAGCCGCCGAAAAATTCAAAGATCAAAAAATGTTTGTTGATCTACTCCCAGCAGAAAAACAAGTAAATTTTAAGTCCAAAATCGATCTCCTTTTTGAAAATGCAGAAAAATCGCTCCTCGAAGTACTCAAAAAACAATCCCCCCAGAAAGATTTTGTGCCGGATTATGAATTTCCGGCGGTTTGACTTACTCTTCTGTTAAGGATTCTCTCTGATGACGAAGGATTTGCCACGGATCATAAAAGGGACCAAGTGGCTCCAATAGCTTGTTTACATTGCGAATTACCCCTAATACAAAATCTCCCACTTCTGGACAACAAGAAAGTTGAATTAGATCTATCGTTGCAATTGGTAATTCAACCGTGACCTGATGCACTAATTCTGCAGTTTCTGCCACAAATCTATTTATTTCATGAGCTAGCTCCTCCGCCGCAGCCTGTTGTTCTACATTATCATTTGCCCCTTTTAATCTTTCATAAAGCGGATGAAGTGCAAGTCCTTTTTGAAACTCTGGACTTCCCGCAATTTTTGGCGAACGTCCCTCTCCTGCCACCCCCAAACAAAACTTTTTTGCAGATGTTGCCATTTTATTTTTATTTTTTAGAAGCCAAAAAAATAACCTTTTCCGGCTCTGTGTGAAGGATTCTTGCAATTTTTTATTCCTTGTCAAACCTTTGAGATTGACTTCAGTGCTCGAATAAATTCTTTTCGTGCTAGTTCGGCTTCAGTTCTGAGGACTTTTGTGTCTGTTTCATGGGCGATTCTGTTCCTCATTCGGTGGAATTTCCAGATCTGTCGCTCATTTGGAAACTGTTTTACTACTTTAGAAATTTTTTGGACCGAAGTACGATTTTTGTCTGGATAGAGGACAGAAATTGCGGCCACAAAAATCTTATGAGATTCCATGATCGCATGGGCCGGATCCAGGGATCCGGTTTTCTCAATCTTTTTAGCAAATTTTTTGAAATCTGATTCGGTAAGTTTTTTTGATCCTCGAAAAAGCAAAATAAGAATTCCAAAAAGCAGAATCCCTCCGAAAACGATGATTATTAGGTTTAAGAAATCCATTTCCTACCGATCGTATTGAAAAAATACAAAAAAACCACTAAAAACCACCCACTTATACACCGTCGCCGTTGTTTTGGTTAGTTTATTTAGATTTGGATCAAGTTTAATCCCTCTATTATGGATAATCCCCAGGCTATGGTGCATTATACAAATCCTCTATTTTTAACGCTAATGAGTATATGACAAAAACCTACACGATTCGGACTTTTGGATGCCAGATGAACTACTCGGATTCTGAACGGGTGGCCGCACAGCTGGAGCAGTGTGGTTTCATAAAGACGCCCGATCCGGGCGTCTCAGATCTCTTGATCGTAAACACCTGCTCTGTACGCCAGAAGTCAGAGGATAAGGCCTACGGATTTATCGTAAATCAAAAAAAAGAATCACCAAAAACCAAGATTGCGGTCACCGGATGCATGGTGAGACAAACCGGTGATCGGACAAATTCGAAAGATAAATTATTAAAGCACGATCCGATCGATCTGGTTTTTCGGATTGAAGATACGGTGCAATTACCGAAAATTTTGAAAAATCATTTTCCTGATTTTTTATCCGTACAGACGCCCAAATTGGGCGTCTCCACAGGAAAGGAAAATGATTTTCATTATTTCCAAATCAATCCAAAAACCGAAAATACAGCACAGGTCTTCGTCCCAATCATGCAGGGTTGTGATAAATTTTGTACCTACTGTATCGTGCCGTACACCCGGGGAAGAGAATCCTCTCGGAATATGGATGAAATTTACACAGAATGTGAAAAACACGTAAAAAATGGAGCCAAAGAGATCACGTTGCTCGGGCAAAACGTAAATTCTTACACGCAAAACAAGAAAAAGTGCTTCGCGGATCTGCTTTTAAAAATTGATAAATTGCACGAAAAAGGGCTCTCTCGCCTGCGATTTACCTCGCCTCATCCGAGAGATTTTACAGATGATGTGATTGATGCGATGGTGGAGATGAAAACCAGCTGTAATTACATTCATCTGCCAGCACAGCACGGATCTGATCGAATTCTAGAGGCTATGAATCGACGGTACAAAGCGGAAGATTATGAAGCCCTAGTTGCCAAAATTCGGAAAAAAATGCCAGATTGTACCATCGCAACCGACATCATCGTGGGATTCCCAGGAGAGACGGCAGAAGATTTTGATCAGCTTTGTGATTTTGCCAGACGAATTGGATTTTCTTTCTCCTACACGGCGATCTTTTCTCCACGGAAGAACACCCCAGCGGCCGAAATGAAAGAAGACTTTATTTCTGGGGAAGAAAAAAGACGACGATTCAAGGTATTCGATGACATTATCAAATCCTCCAGCTGGGGACTCCGGGATAAATATGTGGGCAAAACACTCGAAGTGCTAGTGGAGAGTTCAGAGCCGACTACTGATGGACATTACAAAAACACAAGCCGAAGCCGGGAGTATTTTGAGGTGGTTTTTGAAGCAGGGCGATCTTTTGTTGGGCAGGAAGTGGATGTCAAGATTGAGAAACGGGTGAATTATACGTTGGTGGGGAAGTTGAAGGAAGGGATGTAATCCAAAATATTCATTGTCATCCTCGCGTCCGGCCTTCGTCCCGAGGACTCGGGACGGCGGAGTAGGCAATAATGCGGCTTTTCCCGGGGGTTCGACTCATCTTCGACAAGCTCAGGATCACCCTCTGCCTGTCCGCCGAAATCTGTAATTATAATAGATCCAAATGTAGGTGGATGAAGCCGCATAAAATCAATCCTGTAGTAAGTCTTGCTAAATTTATGCATCACGAGTGTGAAAAGTTACAAAATAGCTGTTCATTTCTACGCCTACAAAGGAGAGAGTCTTACTTCTTACTTCTTACTTCTTACTTCTTACTCATTCCACCACTACATCAAATTTCACTTCATCCCATTGTCCATGGGGGTCCAAAACCTGCAAAGTAATATTTTTTTTCCAGGATTATAAAACCGCTTCGTCACCCTCGCAGAACCGGTAGCATGACGTTGAATTCCTCGACCATCGCCCGGAAAAATCCAAACGTACTGCAACTTTCGTCCTTCACTTCGAGAAGCGTCAAACTGAAACGAGCTGTTTGTCGTTCCGTATCTATTCGACACTACCACTTTTGCCACCGGCTCTGCTGGAGCAAATACGGTGATATTCTTTTCAATAGTTTTGGTTTTTCCACCTCGATCCTGCACCTGCATTCTAGCATGAAAAGTACCAGGAGTGTTAAACCGCCACTCAGAAGAGACTGGATTTCGAAAAATAGTGTCCCAAATCCCATCTCCATCAATATCCCAACGGATTTTTAATTGGGAATTTTGCGTTTGCTTGTCCCACACTTTTGGATGAAATCGAACCCGTTCTCCGACGAAAATTTGAGCTGGTTTGGAATAAAAATCCCCCACCGGAGCCGTATTTTGGCTGATAAAAACCTTTTTTTCACTAATTACAATCTGACGTAGATTAGTTATTCCATCACTCCAGACTTCTACTTTTGGTTGGAAAGTACCTGAATAATCAAAAGTATGTTCAACAGAACTTTTATAAGAAAAAGAGGTATCAAAATCCCCATCCCCCTCAAAATCCCAACGATACTGAAATCTATGACTGCCGTAATATCCGCTCTTCACTAGAGCAGAAAAACGAACTCGATCTCCCGTGGAAGCAAAAAATAAATTTTTATCGTAGCTGGAGAAATTGGAGTGCGTGAGATTTTGAATCTGAATCCTCGCACGGAAGTCAGTGGCTTTGGGCTTGATGGTAAAGTTAAGCATCGTTTCTGCACAAATCGGATTGCTTCGACGATAACAGGATTTTACGCGTAAAGTGTGTTTTCCTGGTTCGTTAAACTGATGCGATACTGTTTTTTTACTTTTGACCACTCGATTGCCGTCAAAATGCCACTCAATCCAACCAGCTCGGGGGATTTTGGAATCTCCAGCGTCAAAACGGATCATTTGTCCCTCCTTGAATTCCTTGCCACTGGGCACACTCTTGATGATGGGGGATGAAAGAGGGTTTTGACGAACATTTATTTTTGGCCAGCTTTTCCCAGGAATTTCCCATCGAGGTCGTAAATTATTCTGAAGAGTAGGAGAAATCCCCTTGATCGTTTCTTTTTTGCCGCTCGGCCACTTAATTTCTACGGTAGGGATAAATTTCCCGGTACGAGAGAAAACGTGAGAAACAATCTTTTGTCGGGAAAATCGAGTCTCAAAATGTCCATCAGAATCAAAATCCCAACGAGACAAAACTTTATCCTTAATCTCTCCCAGAGGTGCTTGTAAAACCAGTTCAAAAAGAATTTCTTCTCCGGTCACCACCTTGTTTTTACGTATTTTTATCCGGGCCTGCCGACCATCACTCACTTGTACGCGAAAGGTCTGAGAAGTGCTCTGAATCCGCCCCTGGGAATCCTTCACTTCCAGTTGTGCCCGAAAAGATCCAGCCTTCGTGGGACGAAATTTGGCCTTTGGATTCCAAGAAAAATCCGTCCATTTTTCGTTATGCTTGAAACGAAATCGGTATTTGAGCCCATATTTGGTCCCATAGGCATTGCGAGAATCTGAGGCGTCAAAGGTAAACGGAGAATCAATGGCTCCAACGCTCGGATACACCTTGAGATTGGCCTGCGGCAGGGTAGCCGCCCAGACAGGGCTGCTAAAAAAAAGAAGGCTCAAAAATAGTTTTTTCATTATTTATTTTTAAATAGCAAAAATATAAAAAATGTCAATCTTTTTGCCCATAAAAAAGAAGCAACATTTCTGCTGCTTCTCTTAATTAATACTTCAAAATTCTACTTCCCAAAAAAACTAGAGAAAAATCCTTTTATGATGGTGATAAAATCTTTTTTGGGTGCAACCGGAGCCGGTTGAGCCAATTCTTTTGGTGCATGAGCTCCCAGTAGTTCTTCATCTGAACGAATTTTAGTTTTTGGATGAGAAAAAGGATCAGCTTCTTCCTGTGCTTGAAGATCCGCCTTCAGAACCTCTTCAGGGAGACCATAATAATCAGCCATTCTCTTGGCAATGGTTTCTTTGTCCACTTTCTTCGCTACCACCGGTTTTGCTTTGGCGGCCAAAAGATCGGCCTTCATAGATACTGGCTCAGGAATAACTACCGGAGGTGTAGAAACTGCTGGAGGAGCACTAGCGAGGAGTTTTGGAGCTGGTTCTGCTTTTGGTTCTTCAACAACTGATTCAGGAATCATGGACGGCACAGGAACCACAGAAGGAACTACTGCCACCAACTTTTCTGGTGGAGTCACTTCGGCAGGTTTTGGTTCTGCGGCGAGAAGATCTGCTTTGAATGAATTACTTAGAGAAGGAGTCGGTGCAGAAGGCGTTGGGACCGGAGGAGCTGCTGCCAATAGTCTCTCTGATTTAGCGGCTTCTTTTGCATTTGCGGCAGCTACGAGCTCATTGTTGAAGTTTGTGGGGTCAGCATTGTAGACTCGCACTCCAGAACGAGTAGAGAGTTTTATTCCTCCTCCTTGTGAATCATTTTGAGCTGCTTCCTCGATCATAATCGCTCCAGCTAGTTTTGTATCTTGAACATTAGCTGGAATGGCTATTTTGAAAGGAATTTCTTCGCTAGCTCCAGCTTTTACAATTGTTTTTTCTTTGGCTAATTTCAACCAACTACCAATCCCATTCATTGGTTCGGTTTTTTGTTTGAGGGCAAAACCTCCACCAGAAGAAACTACTTGATCTGCTGGATAAATATTTGCGGTGACATCTCTATCCGTAGTATTTCGTACCAAAACTGTTCCATTCCTACTTTCTCCTGATTCCAAATCATACACAAACCAACCGTTTTGATTGGCTGGTGAATCCGCAGGAGCAGAAACTCCGATCCCTTGCACAGCAAAAGCAAATGCAGAAATAAAAATACCCAAACCAAAACTGAAAACGTACGTTATTTTGTTCATTTTAGAAATAATTAAAAAGTAAGAACGATGTATTTTTAAAGTTTTCAGATAAGAAAAGCAAACCTTTCTCGGCTGAATCATAAGAACTGTGCTTGAACCAAAGATAGCATCACAAAATACAGTAGTACTCCTTGCGACTTCATCCCCCTGCATTTGGATTGCATGTAATTACATATTTCGGAGGACAGACGAAGGGCGATCCTGATCCCGATTTATCGGGAGAAGGTGAGCTCCCGGGAAAAGTCGCTTTAAATGCGACCTGTCCGCCGTCCCGAGTCCTCGGGACGAAGGCGGAAGATCTATCTTTTTAGTAAGAAAAAATATTTTGCCTGTCGGCCGTAGTCTGTAAACATGGCTTAAAAGATACGAAGGCTGAAGCATTTTTAGCACAATTGCTACCTTTCCACTCTTTTACTAACATGATCAGGAGGCCGTGAGGGTAAAATTAATCGTATAAGATTCCGGTACTTGATTGACGGGAACAAGCTGAGAAAGGGAAACTCCCGTCAAATCATAGGAATGATTGATAGCCGCCGTACTAGAGCTAAAAATCGTAATATTATCTGTCACCCCCTGCTCAAATGAATCCTGCGATCCAAGAGTAACCCCACTGGTACTTCCAGAATCATCACGTACCACCGTCCCCACAGAAGGATTTAGAGTAAACTGGCCAGCTCCAGAAGTGTCATTATAATCCATGGTTTCAGATCCTCCGGTCCAGAGAGTCGTATTGCCTCCCGTAGCTGCCAGAGTGACGGACCAGGCCGGTATGAGAGTAGTATTGGTGAGACGAATTTTTTCTGTACTGGTTCCAAGCGTTCCGGTATTAGTTTGATCCTGAAAGGCAGCAGTGATAGCCGACAGAGCCACGGAAGGACTCGTAACACTGACATCCAGATCATCTACAATATCTATTATCAAAAACTGATCATCATCAATGATCGTGTAAGTATGAACCGTATTGGTTCCCAAAATCGCGTTAGTTGGGCTAGAAATAGTGACTTCGATCGTCTCATCTTCTTCTCCAAAACTATCGTTGTTGATGGAAATATTAATATTGGTCGTCGTATTGGTCGCCGTGATCGTAGCCGTCCCGTTGGCCAGGGTATAATCTGTACCACTTCCCTCAGCGGTACCTCCGGTAGCAGAATAATTCACCGTGACATCTTGCGTACTAGGAGCATTGGGAACATTGAGTTCTAAATTCACAGAAGTGACGGATTCATCATCAGAAGAACTGGTCGCGGTAAATTCAATAATGTTTGGGACCCACTCGGTTCGAGCCCAGTAGTTCGCCTTGTCGTAGGCCGCATCCGTCGCATCGTCTGGATCGGTGTAAATGTTTGCCTCTGAATTCTCCAGCATCATGTCGCCGAAGGACAAACTCCCATAGAGTTTCGACCAAGCGACACCTTGGAAATATCCTTCTGGATCGATGTAAATTCCCGTATTGTCATCTACCCCGGTACTGTCATCATTGTCCGCATCGGCATTGTCCTCATCCCATTGACCAAAGAAGATTGGCCCGATCAGATCACTCCACCCAAATCCATCCAACCGACCGATAATTTCATCGGTTTGATCTCCGTCAATATCCTCGGAGGTGACCGTCATGGAGATCCCCGTGATCCCCGTCGGTTGCATCTCGATCCACCCCAGATTTTGGGCCCAGATTTGTCCGGTGATCTGTGTATCGGTGACGGTAATGCCTCCTACATCGTTGCTATCGGCATCTTGCTGAGTGTCCACGTTTATGATCCCCCCCCAGTGGTCTTCGGCGTATTTTTGTCCACCCAGGATATTGGCCGCCTCGATCGCAAGAACAACAAAACAAATCACTGCCGTGATGATAAAAAAAGGGGATTTGAACCAACGTTTTTGCATATTTGAGAGTAACAATTGAGTATTTTTTCCGTTTTATGAAATGTCTGAAGTATTTTCTTCCATTTTGGGGAAAGTTGCAAATCTTCGTACTAATGCTAAGCGAAGTCAAATGCTAAGCGAGGTCTTTTCGACTTCGCTTCTCACTTCTTTCTTTCCACCCCCAAAAAAACCTTTTCTTTTCTAAAAAGACCCCAGTTTTTTCAGCAGGTGATAGGGAATCAACGTGAGTTGTG
>CAYFOO010000022.1:0-20999 GCA_964344775.1 uncultured Candidatus Peribacteria bacterium | reverse complement strand
CTTATTTCAGCTATCCATAATTTTGAACTATGAACAGTTATGCAGGAAGTCTAATCATCCAATGGAGAATGAAGAATTTGTTCAATCCGAATACGAAGATCGGATATTCCATCTGATCTTCCAGGGGTTTTTACGACCTCCTGTTTCACTTTTACTACTGAGAAGTGAGATGAGAGGGCGTAAGTTCTCTCTTTCTTTTCACTAGATAAAGGAGGGTGCCATGGGTATCTTCAAACAGAACGGAAAGTGGTACGTGGAAGATTTTGCCAATGGTTCTCGTCTGGCAAAAACTCCCCAAAAAGAAACTCTCGGTGATCGTAGGGTGCACCTCCTGAAGGCGTTCCTGCTGGAACCAGAGCGTATCTTCGACAAACTCATGGCTTTGGGGATGTTCGCGGATGCAGAGTGGTTACTGCAGTTCATCTAGATCTGCATCACCCTCGACTCAGGAGCGTTTGGTCTTTTGGCCGACGCTCCCACTCATTTTTTAAATTTATTTTTAATCAGCAGGCATCTGTTCCCCCATTCCGCAATTGGGGTGCAGATTCTCTTTTGGTTAATGCTTGGAAAACAGGAGAAGTTACCATGCCTTCGTATTCTGGAAATGAAGCGTTGAATTTTCTTATGGACAAGCTTCATAGGATTATCGAGAGGAGTCCTGAAGGTCGTGAATACCTTGCGGAGCTTGAGAGACAAGATATAGAACGAGTATCGGTTGCGACCAAGGTCGAGCCTGCCGATGCTTCATCACTTCCCAATCGTGGGATAACAGTAGGAAAGGATCCAGGAAATGATTGATCAACAGGAATTCGTCTTGCTCATCGAGGCCGGGATCATCAACTATGCTGAGTTGATCGAGTTTGAATATCGGGATTCAGAAATTCCTGATACTGATTCGATCGCCTTATCTTCAAGGATTATCGTTCACCTGCAGGAAATCGCCGGAGATATCTTTGAAAATCCTCAAAAGGGGAAGGAAATTCCACTGGATGCGAAAGACCGTCTTCAGGTGTTCGCGGAAAAATATGGATTTTGCCTGTGTGATGAGTGGTGGGGAGAAGGACTTTTGCGAGTGCTTGGATCTTCAGGAGGAACTATAACCGAGGAGGAAGTAGAAGAGGAACAAAAGTTCCGTGCTGCTTATGCAGCATATTTCTCGAGGCCTTAAAGATGTGTGGAAGCTAGATGTAGCAATGCAATCTAAGCTTTCCCAATTTCCGCAGTATGGGGACTGCGTTATTAAATCCCCACTCTTTTTTCATCAAGAAAAGTCTGTTCATCGAATCCGGTGGGCAGTCTGATTCTTGATTTCCTCAGATCAGGAGAATGGTGCCGGTGTGTAAAGCCAAAAAATAAAAATAAAACCGTTCTTGTTCTTTTGAGGACTTATTTTTTAAACCTTTTTCTAAATGAAAAAATTGAATTTACCGGTGACGGCACTGGCCTTGGGACTCGCGACCGCTCCCCTGGCAGAAGCACAAGGAGGCCCCATCCTCGATGCGGCGCAAGAGCAATATTCTGGCCAGCCTGAAAAAATTGTCACGATTGTGGTAGAGCAAGTCAGCTCTACAATCAGGTCGGGAGATCGCTTAGAAAAAGTGGCGGCAGGATATGCGGAATTAGAAGTTACGGCTCATAGTCATTTGTATGACTTACTTAGAGAAGGAAATTTTTCCTTGCTAATAAGTCTTTGTGAACTTCAAAAAAAACTTCGCCATCAGGTTGTTTTTGGTGGATTAAAATCTGAAAAAACTGAATTTGATTTAGCGACTTCTCAGACTCTGAGTGGAGAGATGGATCATTATTCCAAGAAGCTTGAAAAAGATCCTGAGAACAAACAATTTCGTTTGAATTTTGAAGCAGCTTTTATGGCTTATAGAGCTAGCTTATACCAACACAAAAAATAAAACTTTTAATTTCTAATTTTTAACTTTTTAAAACCATGAAAACCTTAAAAAATTTATCGGTTACGGCATTTAATCAAAAAGAAAAAAAAGATCGATTTTTGTTTCTTGAAAATGATGAAGTAGTTCCAGAGGGTGAATTCGTCATCACAGAATTACAAGAAAAATTTGATCCTGTTTTGACAAATTTGGAAAGACAGAAAAGGAAAATAAATGAACTTTCATCGCGTATTCGCCAAAGAGCATTACGAAATGTTTTATCAGAATCTGCTCAGGTTTTATTGGATCATTTTGGTATAAATGATCCAGAAGCGAGAAAAGCGTATTTGGATGAAGTAGCCTTTGATCGGCCATCTTTAGTAAGTAATTCTATAAATGTAAAACCTTTCCGAAAAGATGATCGGGGACTTGATTATCTTTTTCTTCTTGAGAGGGAATCTCTGGATGATATGGGGAGAAAAACGGAAGAAGCTATTCAGGGCAGGCTAAAAGAAATTATTCAGGAGGCCTATGAGGGGAAATATGGGAAAGGGCAGTTAGTTGTTTCCAAAGGGTATTTTGATTGTTATGGGAAGGCTCGTTTTTGCAGGGTGATTCCGTTTGTTTATCCAAAAGATAGAGAGACAGGGAACTGTTCTACGTTGACTATAGATGAAGAGAGACCCAAATTTGTTATTGAAGCTCATGAGATTTTATCTCCTTCAAATCAAAATCAGAGGAATAGTAGTTTTTTTGAGGTTGCTGGTGACCCAACGAAAGAAGAATTAGTAGGATTTATAAAAAGTGATGCATTACATATTGTAGGTTTTTTAGACGTTTTAAATAACAGTTTTTCACCAGATTTTATTTCGGAAGTTCTTGGAGAAGTATTAAATCCGGGAGAGTCTCTTGATTTGGGGAGTGCTGAGCACCATTCAGGGTATATCGAAATTACAGGCGTCGTTTTGCCGAGTGGGAAATTTGAGATTTATGCTTATCATTCAGGAGAATATGGACAGAATAATAGCAGTTTTGTTGGGGCATCGATAACGCTTAAAGGTCTTTATTTTTCAGCAAGGTATGGGGGGAGCTGTGAAACTGAAGATTTAGAAGTGCTTACAGAGGAAGAAAAAAACTATATGGCTCAAATTTTATTTCCCATAAATGAAGAATATGAAATTGACGAAGAAGAGGGATCAGAAATTTCTGAAGAAAAAGCACAAGGAATTCTTGAAGGGTTTAATAGATTAAATGCTTGTGATCTCAAACTTGATATGGAGTGTATTTCTGGAGCAGTAGCCGATATTTTCTCGAAGTTCAATGGAGATAGTATTGTTTTAGATAATCTAAGATTTCTTTCTCCGACAGCAGCCGAAAGTTTTTCAAAATCTCGAGTGGAATCACTTTCTTTTAATGCTGTCGAGACACTTTCTGATGAAGCGACAGAACATCTTTCTAAATTCCAGGGGAGATGGTCAGATACGCCGATTCTTTGTCTCAAAGGATTAAAAAATATTTCTGATACAGGGATTGGATTTTTGGCTAAGTTTGAGGGAGATCTAAATGTTTCAGACAAGATCCAGGCTAGGATTGAGGCTTACAAATCCTCTTAAAAATAATTTTTAATTTAACTTTTTTAAATTATGAAAAACCCAGAAAAACCAGATTTTTTGTCCCAGATTCTGGGGCAAACAGACAATGTGATACAAGTGGATTTTTCTCAGACAACTTCTCGAGTCGATCAGGTCCTCGGGACAGAAATTGTTCTAGAAGACGACATGGGTTTTTTCTGCGGATCACGAGATCAAATTGAAAACAGCCAAATGGTGGGCTGTTATTCTTGTTTAGAAATTTTCCCATCCGAAGATGTAAAAAACTATACGGTCGATGAGTTTGACGATCAGATCGTAGAAAAGGGGCTCTGTCCCTGCTGTGAAGCAGATGCTCTGGCCGGAGATTCTGGTGGAAAAATTGATTTGGCCAACGATTTGGAAACGCTAAAAATGGCGATGGAAGTCATGGCCGAAGCAAGTGAGCAGTTTGCTGTTTTGGAAGCCTTGTCGATGGGGAATAGAGAATTTATCGAGCAGAGTGAGATGGCAGGCTGTTATAACTGTGAACGTCTTTTCTCTGCTTCTGAGGTGACGACTTTTGTCGAAGAAGAAGATGTATCGGAAACCGCCTGTTGTCCGTATTGTGGAGATGATACCGTGATTGGTGACATAGATCGTCAGGAGCAGGGGATAGATAATTTTTTTCGAGAATTGGAACAGGGTGGGGAACAAGACAGAATTGAAGAAAGCAAAAATGGAGTATTTGTGTGGAAAAAAGGGAGAAAAGAGTAGCCCCTTGTATCTCTCCTCATTTTTCTCTACATTTACTCCCGAAATGATCCTCATCGTTGTCGCCCAATTCAATTCTCGTATTACCAAGCACCTCGAACATTCTGCAGTGGAAGTGCTCAAAAAAACAGGAAAAAAGTATAAAGTTATCCACGTACCCGGAGCAGTAGAACTACCGATTGTCGTGCAACAATTTTTACAAACAGGGAAGTACAAAGCGGCCATCGCTCTGGGGTGTGTGATAAAAGGGGATACAGATCACTACGAATGCGTACTAGAGAGTGCTACAAACGGTTTGACTCGAGTAGCCCTGGATGAGGGGATTCCGGTGGTGCAGGGAGTGATCGCTTCGCCGGATTTTTCACTCGCGTGGGAAAGGCGGCATCTAGGGGCAGAGTATGCACTGACGGCTTTGGAGATGGTGGAATTGTTAGAAAATAAATAATAGAATTTAAGAAGTAAGAAGGCAGAAGTAAGAAGGAAAAATTAAAAATGAATTTGTAGAGACATTATCATTGGCACGTTTCCAGTTCATTTTTGATTTATTGTTGGACGTGTTAAAATTTAGGCAACAAACATTTTATGAGAGCTTTTTTGATGATTATTCTTTGTTTTTTCCTGGTGGGGTGCCAGGAGGAGGTTTTTGAGCCAGTTTCACAGGGAAAAACAGATCAAAAAGAGAATTTAGAGGCTTTTTTGAAAGCGGAAAAAAATCGAAAGACGATTAAGATTATCACTGAAGGGAGCATTCCTCAGAAAGTGTTTGATTATTTGTACCGAGCAGAAAAAGCAAAAGAAAAGCTGCGTCAGAAATTAGAATTAGAAAAAATAGATGTTCCTCGATTTCCTGGGGCACTTCCTACAGCCTATGCTCAGGAGGATTTAGATGAGAGTACGGTAGAAGAATTTCTCGCAGAGATAGAGCTCGATGTAGAGTTGGCGGTAGAAGAGGCGGAAAAAGGGTACAATCTGGATTTGATCGATGCGACTCTGGAGGAGGTGCAGGTGGTTTTGGAGGTGTTGATAAATGATTTGGACGAAATCGTGGATCTCGCGAATGATGAAGAGGAATATCAGATTAAGAAAACAAATGAACACTTGGACGAACTTTTTCAAAATATCGAAGAATCAATCGTAGAAGTACTAGAAGCGATCAAAAATGAAGCGTTTTTTATCAATCTGGACGTACAGACAAACGTAGAGGAGTTTTTGCTTTCGGGAAAAACTTTGAAAGGGATACCTCTAGAAGTAGATCGGGAAAAATTTGGGGAAGCCAAAATAGATCGTTATCGAGCAGAAATGGGGGATTTGGAAGCAGAATTAAAGGTGGCGAATATAGACGAAGGAGAAAGGAAGATGATTCTTGAACGACAAAAAAGGAATCTACAAAAAGCTCTGGGAATGGTATGGGCCGGTGCGAGTCCGGAAAAAGTCTGGCCTCGTATGCGAGAGCTTCGTCGAGACTATCGGATCATGCAAGCCTTGATTTCTGAGGGAATTACGGAGATTGAGTCACTGAGTGCTTCTGTCGGAAAAACGAAAAAGAAGCGGATAAAACTCATCAAAGAGCGGTTGAAAGCTCGAGATGCTTTTAAAAAAGAAATAAAGCAGAAGATAAAAAGTGGGGATATCGCTTCCAGGGATTGGCAGGAGGTACTCTATCAGCATCGAGTCGAGCGACAAACAGAAGATAATAAACGGCGATATGTGATTTTGAGCCGGCAAGATTCTCGACTAGCACAGAAGTTTTGGAGTTATTTTGAAAAATACACGGAACTCAGGGACAAAAACTTCGAAAAAATTCAGAAATTCCGGCGGGCAGAAAAAGTATTTTTTAATAATCTGAAATTCCGGATTGCTTCTGGGCAGATCACGAAAGAAGAGGCCCTGTATTTACTTCAGAGGCGGCGAGAAAAAGAAATGGAAGAGTCAGTTTTTTAGTCAGATTTTTTGGTATCCAAGTAAAAAATACTCACATAGCCGGTTATTTCTTTTTCTTCTCCTGTTTTTCGGCTCATGGCGATACCTTTTACCCGCACCATGGCGTTTCCGTTTTTTCCGATAACTACATCAGGATCTCCATTTGGTCTTTTTATGAGGCTCAACTTGGGAGAATATTCTCCACCGTCAAATTGCCATTTATGTTCTGCATCCAGGGCTTTCCCTTTTTCATTCCGGATCGTCAATCGTCCGCCAGCACCTATGTCCAGACTAGATACGACGTAGAGGGTGTCAGGAAGAACTGATTTTAATTTTTCCAATGCTCCATCTCTGTCACTTTTTGCTTTTTCGAGCATTTTTTCCCAATCATCTCCGTAGTCAGATCCTCCATTTAGTGCTAGAAAGAAGGCTTTTCCGATGCTTTTTTGGTCTTTTCCGAGAAGTATTTGCTTCTCATCTCTTTTTTCTGTGGAGTGGAGGCGTTCATACTGTGGAGGAAAAAAGCTGACTCCCATTTTTTCTACTACTTCTGGGGCTACCGGAGTGGGAGCACATTCTTTTCGTTCATTTTGCATTCCTTTTTTTATAGCTAATTCTTCTACGAGTTGTTCGAGGGTTTTATTATCATCTTCATTGGCAAATTTTTTCGCCGCTTCGATAAGCCATTTAGCGAGTTTTACTCTTTCATTGTATCCATTGATATCGGCTTCAGAGTCACCTCGGATATCTAGGTCTAACACACGGTCCATTTTGTTCCATCGGTCCCAGTCTTTGTCGATTTCCTTTCCGAGCATTTTTACCGTCCCGAGGGTGGCTACTTTTAGTTTTTTCCAGATCCTCTCTTTTCGTTTGAGGGGGGGCGTGACTTCCTGATCCAGGTTCAATCCGAGGAGATCCAGAGCAGTCTCTGCAGAGATTTCTGGAGTTGAACTTTCCACTTCACAAGCTTCTTTGAAGAGAAATCTTGTATTTTTTTGGATGCCGAGGTGATATAAATTTTTCATGGTGATAAAAATAATACTTATCTAATTATTATATCACAAAAAAGCAAAAAAAGCAAATTTCTTGATTTTTGGACAGGTTGAAGCCGCCCCGCACTTTTGCACGGGGCGGCTTTTGGTTGTTGGACGGAGTCGTTGGGGCTTTTTGCCCCGTTTCCCTCAGTGAATCGGGCACTCACTCGCTGGAGGCCACCACGACGGCCTCCTCGGTCTTGTTTCTGGCCAGGAGATGCTTTTGGCGCATCTCGGCCAGGTAGGTCTCGTGGCGACGGTAGTCGGCCTCGAACTTGGCCACGTATGTCGGAGACACTTCTCCAACGCAGATGATCCGTTCGAAGCTTCCATCGTAGTTGAAGGCCAGTCCGCAGCCCGGGATAGGGCTGCCTGGCCCTTTCTTCCAGGCCGGTTCGGCCTGAGGAGGGGCCACCTCGGTGACGATCGTCTCCGGGGTGGGTTCGGCTTCCGCCACGATGGCGGTTGGTTTGAGTTGAGCACGTTCCAAGTGCTCGTTGAAGAAAAGTTCCTGAGCCATAAGGAAGGCCGGCAGAACGAAGGGGAGCAGAATAGCCCACATTTTTTTCTCCTTTCCAGGGCTGGTTTTGACATTTTTAACTCCAATTTTTTAGAATCAGGAATGTCAAAACCAGAACGTGGTGATAGCATAACAAAGAGGGAATCTGGGCTCAAAAAATCTTGGAAAGTGGAAAATTTGAAGATTAGAATATTGGGAAACATACCAAATCATCCAATTCTCTAATAGTCCAAAATCCAAAACTCTGACTCCATATGAGAACTTTATTATTCTGTGCAGAAAATAAAATTTATCGTGACCCCAGATGGCTCTCTGTTATGAGGTTGGTAATGTAAAAGAGCATAAACGTCCGCAATTTTTTTTATCAGAAAATTACAAATATGTCAAATTATTTTTAAATAAAAATATTTATACCGTGAAAAACAGGCAGTGTTTTTGGATTCTGTGCTAAAAACCTCTCTTTTCCGGTTTTTTGACTAAAGATCTCTTCTACAAAAGGGGAGAAGGGGATTGTTTTAGTTTGATTCTAGGACCTCGATACCGGGGAGTTTTTTTCCTTCGAGGAACTTGAGCATAGCACCGCCGCCAGTGGACACATGAGAAAAAGCGGTTTTTTCCACCCCAAATTTCTTCAATGCTTCAAGTGTGTCACCTCCCCCAAGGATGGTTTTGGCAGATTTTTGGGCAGCTACTACTTTGAGGATTTCTTTGGTCCCTTTTTCGAAGTTTTTATTTTCAAAAACCCCCATTGGACCATTCCAGATGATGGTTTGGGAGTGAGCGAGGATTTCCCTGAAACTAGCCAGTGTGTGCGGCCCGATATCATAAATCTTCATATTGCCCTCGACATCTTCTACCGGGACTGTGACGGATTCGATATCTTGTCGGCTTTCAGCACAGATTACGTCAATGGGGAAATGTATGCCGGTTTTATTGGCATCGGCTACACCGATCACATCACGAGCTACGGAAGTTCCTTCGTCATCATAAAAACTTTTGCCAATATCAAACCCTTCTGCGGCTAAAAAAGTAGTACCAAGTGCTCCTCCCAGCATGACATTTTCTGCGACCTTGGCGAAATGCGTCAGTACGGCAACTTTTGTTAGAATTTTTGCCCCTCCGATGATTACTGATAATCCCGGCATTTTTCCGGTTTCAAGAAAAGGGGAGAGTGCTTCAATTTCCTTCTGAAGCAGCAATCCTGGATAAGAAGGTAAAAAATGAGCCATTCCTACGACTGAAGCGTGAGCTCTGTGCGAAGTGGCAAAAGCTTCATTTACAAACACCTCCGCCCCGCATTTGAGCAACTCATGGATAAATTTGTGATCATTTATTTTTTCTCCGGGGAAAAAACGCACATTTTCATGAAGCTGCACTTTTGTTTTTCCAGGATTGAAATCGGTTCGGAATTCCACCTTTTCTTTGAGATGTTTTTCTAATTCCGGTGCGATGATTTTGAGGGAAAGTGCTGGATCCGGCTCGCCAGCAGGTCTCCCAAGATGAGAAAAAATATGGATTCGTTTTGCTCCACTTTTTAATAAAAATTCTAAAGTTGGGATGGATTCTACGATTCGAGTGTCTTCGGCGATTTTTCCGTCTGTGAGGGGTACATTAAAATCGCACCGGATAGCCACTACTTTGTCAGCAACTGCTTCAGCGGTGAGCGAATGGATTTTCATGGAAAATAATTATTTCTTTTATTTTAAAGAAAACAAATCTTCCAGCAAATTATTTCTCAGAAATATTTTAAAATTGACTAATTGGGGTAAAAAAGCTACACAAAACTAGTATTTTTTAATTCTTAATTTTTTAAAAAATGAAAAAATTTCTTTCTGCCCTCGGTATTTCTTTAGTCCTTGTCGGATGTAATGTGCCTAGTAGTTCTACAGAAAATGAGACTACACAATCCGACACCATAAAAATCGGAGGAATTGCTCCGCTCTCTGGGGATGCGGCTTCTGTTGGGATTTTTATTCAGAACACTATTAATCTACGAGTCGATGAAATTAACGAAGAAGGAGGAATTGATGGTCGAAAAATAGAAATGATCTGGGAAGATGGTAAATGTGCTCCTGGAGATGCCTCTCGAGCGACACAAAAACTAATTGGAATGGACAAAGTTTCTGTGATTTTAGGAGGGGTTTGTTCTGGCGAAACGTTAGGAGGTGCTCCGATTGCCGAAAAGAAAAAAGTAATCTGGATGAGCCCAACATCTACCAGTCCAGAAGTAACAAAAGCTGGAGATTTTATTTTTCGTACTGCTCCTTCTGATGCTTCACAAGGATTTATTTTTGCCGAATATGCAAACAAAAAATTTAAAAAAGTGGGGATTTTAAACGAACAAACAGACTATGCTTTTGCATTAGCAGAAACTTTCAAAAAACATTTCACTGGAGAAATCCTACAGGAGAGTTTTCTCTCAAGTGAATCAGACTTCAAAACACGGATTACCAAATTAAAAGCAGCTGATTTAGAAGCCCTCTTTATTGTGGTTCAGTCTCCTCCAAAGTTTGAAATTATTGCTAAACAACTTGAAGAACAAGCCTGGGAAAATCCAGTATTGGTGAATGAAGTGATTATGGGAAATAAAAATACGGTCAAAAACTTTGCTAACTTTTTCACCAAAAATGAAGCTATAGGCGCAAATTTTGTGGCACCAGAGAGTGAAGAACTACAAGAATATGCCAAAAAATACGAAGAAAAATTCCAAGAAAAACCAGCTTATTTGAGTTATGCGGCTAACACAATTGATGCTGTAGATATCTTAATTAAAGCTATTCGTGAGGTTGGCAATGAAACAGACACAGAAGCCATTCGAGATGCTCTCTATGCTACGCAAGATTATGAAGGAGTTTTTGGGAAGCTTTCTTTTGATGAGAATGGGGATGTAAATATCACGCACTCGCTTTTTGAATTTGATGGGGAGGAATTTATTCCGCTAAAAGAATAGATTCTTTAAAGCACCAAATTACAAATCCTAAGCTCCAAACAATTACAAAATTACAAATGAACAAAACTTTTGATTTAGAAGAAAGAACTTTTCAATTTGCGAAAGCTGTCTCGAAATTTTGTAAAGAATTACCAAAAAATACCACCAATATTGAATATTCGAAGCAAGTAATCCGATCCTCTGCCTCTGTTGGAGCAAATTACATTGAAGCAAATGAAGCGTTGAGCAAAAAAGATTTTGCATTTCGTATCAAAATTTGTCGAAAAGAAGCCAAAGAAACTACTTATTGGTTAAGATTGATTATTGAAACAAATACAAAGGAAATTGAAAAAGAAGGATTAATTTTGCTGGATGAAGCAGACCAGTTACGAAAGATTTTAAGTGCTATTTTGGAAAAAACATAAGGGGGGGACCAATAAAGGGTATTATATAAGCACCAAATTCCAAATTCTAAAATACAAACAAATCACAAATTCGAATAACCAAAATAACAAAAAAACTTTTATGAATAAAAATCCTAGTTTGTTGTTTGGTGCTTGTAATTTGGAATTTATTTGATGTTTGGTTCTTGTAATTTGGAATTTTTAAAACTTGGAATTTATTTGATATTTGGATATTGTAATTTGGAATTTTTCCCATCATGTCTGAACTTCTTGCCCAACTTATCTGGAATGGCTTGGTGTCTGGAGCTTTGATCGCTCTGGTAGCTCTAGGACTTACACTGATCTACGGAATTGCCGGATTTATCCACTTCGCCCATGGAGAGATGGTAGCCCTGGGGGCTTATTTTTTCCTGATTTTTCATAAATTTTTGGGCTGGGAGATTGTTCCCGCCGGAGTTATTGCCATCTTTACCGTTATTTTGATTGGAATTTTGTTGGAAAAAATATTTTTCAAACCTGTTCGCAATCATGACCCCATGGTGCCTCTCGTGATTTCCATCGGGCTCTCGATTGGAATTCAATCTTTGATTTTGATCTTTTTTGGAGCCAATATCCTGACGATTTCAGAGCAAACTTTTGCCAGCACCGCTCTTTTTGGAGAAAAAGTTTTAGCTACCCCTTCTCAAATATTAGCCATTATTTTTACAGGATTTTTAATGGGAGGCTTAATTTTATTTCTGCTGAAAACAAAGATCGGAAAAGCCATCCGAGCTACAGCGTCAAACCGCAGTTTGGCAGAAGTTTTTGGGATCAATGTGGATCACTCTATGAAATGGATTTTTGGGCTTGGAGCTGGATTGGCAGCCATTTCTGGGATTTTCCTTGGATTTGAACAGAATCTCGAACCCACCATGGGAGTGATGATGAGTTTGAAAGCTTTTTCTGCCGTGATTTTGGGGGCTGTAGGATCGGTTCGCGGAGCGATTTTTGGAGCTTTTCTGATTGGTTTGTCAGAAAGTTTATTAGTTGGTTTGGGAGTAGTTCCGAGCGGATTTTCCGCCGCCATTCCTTTTGTTGTTCTCATTGGAATGTTGTTAATTCGTCCCGAAGGACTTTTTGGTCGAAGATTTGAAGCGTTGAGACAGTGAGGTCGGAGACCTCAATATACAAATAACAAATCCCAAAATCCAAACAATTACAAAATTACAATGATCAAAATAACAAAAAAAACTACCATGAATAAAATCTTCTCATTTTGGGTGTTGAAATTTTGTATTTGGAATTTGTTTGTTATTTGGTGCTTAGAATTTGGAATTTAAAACTATGATTGAATACTTCATTTCCGTTGCCATCATCACCACTATCTATGTGCTTCTGGCACAAAGTTACAACTTGAGTTTTGGTCTGACGGGGCTTTTTAATCTCGGGCATATCATTTTTTATGGTGTGGGAGCTTACGCAGCAGCAATTCTAAATACCAAATTTGGACTTCCATTTTTTGGAAATTTGCTTTTTGCCGGGCTTTTTTCGGCCCTTTTTGCTGCTTTTTTTGGACTTTTGACCTTGCGATTATCGGGGCATTACTTGGCGATTGCGACTCTTGGCTTGGCCATGGTGGCGACGGTCGTAGCGACGAATTGGATTTCGCTGACCAATGGGCCTTTTGGAATTCGTGGAATTGATGAGCCAGAAATTTTTGGATTTATTTTTAGCTCTCCTTTTGCATTTTTTATTTTAGCGTTGGCTATTGTGGGAATTGGAAATTTTTTGCTGTATAAAATCTTTCATTCTCCATACGGGCGAATTCTCCGGGCAATCAAAGATGATGAAATTGCGACCAAAAGTGTCGGGAAAAATACTTTCTCTGCCAAAATGTGGGCTCTCGTCCTTAGTGCCGCTTTTGCAGGAATTGCGGGAACATTGTACGCCCATTATCGTCTTTTTATTGGTCCTTCTGTTTTTGCACTCCACGAGATTATTTTCATTGTTCTAATTGTAGTGGTAGGTGGACTCGGAAATTTTTGGGGGTGTATTTGGGCGACCATTTTACTTTTTATCATTGGAGAGTTGCCGCGTTTCTTTGGATTTCCTGACGAAGTGGTAGGAGCCATGCGAAATTTACTTTTTGCCGCCCTTTTGATCGGAGTTATGTTTTGGAGACCGAGGGGAATATTTACGTTTTTTGAAAAGGAAAAATGAGCATTCTACAAGTACAGCATATTTCCAAAAAATTCGGCGGCCTGCACGCGGTCGAAAAACTGCATTTCGTTGTCCAAAAAAATAGTATCACCGGACTTATCGGTCCAAATGGAGCCGGAAAAACAACGGCTTTTAATCTGATCACGCATTTTCTCCCTCGGAACGAAGGGCATATTTTTTTCCAAAACGAAAATCTAAAACGGCTTGCTCCACATCGATTGGTAAAAAAGGGACTGGCTCGAAGTTTTCAACAAATTCGTCTTTTTCCAAATCTCACGGTTCAAGAAAATTTACTTCTAGCACTTTCAGATCAACATGATCGGTGGTGGAGAAGCTTCTTTTGTACAAACGAGAGCAATGAAAATAAAGAAGTTGTTTTTTGGCTCAAGAAAGTGAAGCTGGAGAAATATGCCGAAGAAAAAGCCGAAAATCTAAGTTATGGACAGCAAAAACTAGTTTCTATCTTGCGAGTGGTTTTGACCGGAGCAGATTTAATTTTACTCGATGAACCGGCTTCAGGGATCAATCCTACGATGTTGCAGACTATTGAAAGTTTAGTTTTGGATTTAAAGAAGAGTGGAAAAACTATTCTGGTGATCGAGCACAACATGAATTTTTTGATGAAAATTTCGGATGAGGTAGTGGTCATGGAAAATGGGAAATTTCTCTGTCAGGATGTGCCAAAAAAAGTACAAAAAGATGAAAAAGTTTTAGCAGCCTACCTTGGGGGATGAAAAAAACTTTTTAAATCCAAAATCTAAATTTCAAATTTTAAAATGAAGAAAGTCTGTGCTGTTTCCGGGAGAGAGTTTGAGATCACAGAGATCGACCTCAAGTTTTATGAGAAGATGGGCGTGTCGGTGCCGACTTTGTGTCCAGAGGAGAGAGCCAGACGTCGTCTTGCTTTTCGAAATGAACGCAAGCTATATCAAAGAAAATGTGATGCCACTGGGAAAAATATTGTTTCCATTTTTTCGGAAGAAAAGCCTTTTCCAGTTTATGCTCAAGATTATTGGTGGTCAGATAATTGGGATGCAAAAGAATTTGGCCAAGATTTTGATTTTAATCGTCCATTTTTTGAGCAATTTCAAGAGCTTTTTTTAAAAGTCCCACAGTTAGCATTAAATAATCAAAAAAGTGAAAATTCTGAATTTACCAATCAGGCACAAGAAAATAAAGATTGTTATTTGATTACTTGTAGTTCCTACAATCAGTCGTGTATGCATAGTATGTGGAACCAAAATTGTCGAGATTGTGTAGACTGTTTGTATTTAGAAAAAAGTGAATTGTGCTACGAAATTATTAATGGGAAAAGTTGTTATGAATGTTCTTTTTCTCAAAATTTAGAAAATTGCTCAAACTGTTTTTTTTGTAAAAATTGCATTGGTTGTAAGTATTGTTTTGGTTGTGTGAATCTTCGAAATAAAGAGTATTATTTTTTGAACCAGCCTTGTACAAAGGAAGAATTTTTTGAAAAACTAAAAGAGCTGCAACTTCGAAAAATTTCTTTTCTCAAAAATACTCAAAAACATTTTTCAGATTTTCTTTTAAATTTTCCTCATAAATTTTATACCGGGAAAAACAATGAATCTTTTTCTGGAGATTATTTGGAAAATAACAAAAATTCTTTTAATTCGTACAACTGTCGTGATTGCGAAGAAATAAATCATTGTCGAGATGCTTGGCGAGCTAGGAATTGCATGGATTTAACTGAAACGTTGGAGAATGATTTTTGTTTAGAGCTAGAAGGTTGTGGCTGGGCGAATGATTTGATTTTTAGTACAAAAATTGTTGAAACCGATAATGCAAAATATTGTTCTCATATTTATGGATCCAGTAATCTTTTTGGCTGTGTTGGTTTACGAAAATCAAAATACTGCATCCTCAACAAGCAGTACACTCGCGAAGAATACGAAAAATTAGTTCCAAAGATCATCGAGCATATGAAAAAGACCGAAGAATGGGGAGAATTTTTTCCGATTGAAATATCCCCCTTCGCCTACAATGAAACCGTCGCCCAAGAATATTTCCCAATGACGAAAGAAGAAGTCTTGGCCAGGGGGTGGGAATGGCGTGATGAATATCAAAAAAACTACCAACCCCAAACCTACCAAATCCCCGATGATATTTCTGATGTCCCAGATGAAATCTGTCAGGAAGTTCTCGCTTGTGAAACTTGTGGCAAAAACTATAAAATCCAAAAAGCTGAACTGTCTTTTTATCGGAAGATGAATCTTCCGATTCCACACAAATGTCCGGATTGCCGACATATGGATCGAATGAAACTGAGAAATCCGCGACAGCTTTTTGATCAGAAGTGTGATAAATGTGGAGTGGATATCCAGACTACCTTCGCTCCAAACAGACCTGAGAAAGTGTATTGCGAAAAGTGTTATCTGGAGGAAGTAAACTAATATTTTAAAATTTGAAATTTTAAATTTAAAATTCACACTATGATTCTAAACATCCAATCTCTCCCCGCCGGTTATGACGCAGGCCCAGACGTCCTGCATGAAGTAAATCTAGAGCTTCATGAAAATGAGATAGTGACCATCATTGGCCCAAACGGAGCGGGCAAATCTACACTTTTGAAGTCTATTTTTGGACTCACCGATATCCGAAAAGGAAAAATTATTCACGGAGCTCGAGAAATTACTCGCCTTCAAACCGATCAAATTATTCGATCTGGAATTGCCATGGTGGTACAGGGAAAAAATGTGTTTCCTGATCTCACAGTAGAAGAAAATCTGGAAATGGGGGCTTTTGTACATAAAAACCAAAAAGAAATTTATCAAAAAAAAGAAGAAGTACTCCATTTTTTCCCAGAACTGAAGAAGCACTACCGACAAAAATCCAGTCTCCTCTCTGGAGGAGAACGCCAAATGGTGGCACTGGGGATGGCTCTAATGCTTTCTCCAGAGATATTACTCCTGGATGAACCATCGATTGGGCTCGCTCCAAAAGTCATCAAAGAAGTATTTAAAAAGATCCAAACTATCCGTGATACGGGAACATCTATCCTAATGGTGGAACAGAACGCGGTGAAGGCACTTGAAATATCTGATCGCGGATATGTACTGGAACTGGGAAAAAATGCGTTGGCAGGATCTGCAAACAAGCTTCTAAAAGATCCGAAAGTGAAGAAGTTGTATTTGGGGAAATAATTTAACGTATCTTGAACAACCCCAACGCTCCAAAAAGCCCGCTTTCTCGTCCAAGTTTTGCCACTTTAAATTCCGGCAGTGGATAAATTTTTAGTCGGTTTTTTACAATTTCCTGAACCTTTTTGATCTTGTTTGGATTGTCGACTGCGACTCCTCCGGCAAATAGCATTAAGTTTGTGGGACGAATAGCTATGATATTGAGCATTCCCTGAGCAAAGCGTTGACAAACCTCTTCCCATTCTTCTTCGGTCAAAGTAGCTGCTCGCTTTTGATAGTTTACTTTGATATTACCTCCACTACAGAGTCCCTCGAGACAACCATTTTGTCCGCAGCCACAAACAATTTTACTATCACTTTCTATGACCTGATGACCAGCTTCAAAAGGGGTAAGAGTTATTTTTCCATTCACATTTTGCACGGCCGTCCCCCCCACCCCAGTTCCCCAGATAATGAAGTTGAAATTTTTTCTTTTTCCATGCCCAAACAAGGCTTCTCCTAGTGCGGCAATGGCGGCGTCATTCTCAAGCAAAACCGGACATTGGAACGTTTTTTCCAAATCAGCTTTTAGCGGTTTTCCGGCCCAATTGGGAATATTTGGTCCGGCTTTCATGTAGGATTTATCCTCATCTAGTGGGCCAGCAACGCCAATACCGATCCCTTCAATTTTGCCACTAGCTATTTTTTGGATTGCCTGGGTCATATTCTCCAGGTCCTGTGGGTAATTATTGGTATTTTTGAAATGCTCCACTTCTAGAATTTTAGGATCCTCCAGAGAGTCAAAGGTGGCAACTCGGATATTTGATCCGCCGACATCGATAGCGATATACATTTTCTGGAGTTTTACATATTATTTGCATTTGTACAAAATTTCCGATTGAAAAAAACAAATAAACACCTACTATTTTTGCGATGAAAAAATACTTCACCACGCCCATCTACTACGTAAATGATAAACCACACATTGGCCATGCATACTGCACGTTGGCTACAGATACTTTGGTGCGTTTTTGGCGGGGGAAAATTGGGAAGGAGAACGTATTTTTCCTCACCGGAACAGATGAAAACTCTCAAAAAACCGTGGATGCGGCCAAGGAAGCCGGAAAAGCGATTCCTGAATATTTGGAAGAGATGGCGAAAAATTGGAGAGAAACTTGGGAAGGAATTGGGATTTCCTTTGATGACTTTATTCGTACCACGGAGCAGAGGCACATTGATACAGTTCATGAGATCTTTCAACGCATCCATGACGGAGGAGATATTTACGAGGACCAATACGTAGGGAAATACTGCACTGGATGTGAAACTTTTCTCAAAGATTCAGAACTGGATGAGAATGGAAACTGTCCAGACCACAAAAAACCGCCGAAAGAATTAAAAGAAGACAATTATTTTTTCCGTCTTTCAAAATACGAGAAGCCGCTTCTGGAGCTTTTCGAAAAAAATCCACACTTCCTCGAACCAGCTTCGCGAAGAAATGAAATTGTTAACTTTATTAAATCCGGTTTGGAGGACATTTCTGTTTCTCGAGAAACCGCTGAGTTTGGGATTACACTGCCGATTGATGAGAAACACAAAGTGTACGTCTGGTTTGATGCTTTGATAAACTATGTTTCTGGGGTCCAAGATCGCGAACGAGCAGATTTTTGGCCGGCGATCCATATCATTGGAAAAGATATTACTCGGTTTCACGCCGTGATCTGGCCAGCGATGCTTTTGGCTGCAGGAATTGAGCCACCGAAGCAGGTCTTTGCCCATGGTTTTTTTACTATCGATGGGGTAAAGATGTCGAAATCCCTCGGAAATGTGGTAAATCCGGTAGATTTGGCGAATAAATATGGAAAAGACGCTCTCAGATTAGGGCTTCTTTCGAGCTTTGAATTTGGAGGAGATGGGGATTTTTCCGTTGATAATTTCGCTGATTTTTATCGAACGAAATTAGCTGGAGGGGTAGGAAATTTATTTAACCGGGTAGTAGTTTTGATACACAAATTTTTAGAAGGTCAGAAGCCTGCAGGCGGTGATTTGGACACCAAAAAAATCTGGAAAAAATTTGAAGACCATTTCGAAAAATACGAAATTCGGGAAGCCATCGATTTATTTTTCCATACGGTGCATGAGGCCAACCAGCTTTTGAACGAAACAGAGGTTTGGAAGCTGGCCAAAACAGACTTGGAGGGGGCTAAAAAGATTTTTGCAACCTTAATTCAATATTTAGAAATTCTCACAGAAATGGGAGAAATCCTTTTGCCTGAAAAACATCCAGAAATGCAAAAGATGTTGGGAAATGATCAAAAAATTGGGGAACCGGAAATTCTTTTTGACCAGCAGTGAATTTTAAATAAACTTTTATAAGTTTTTTATTTCTTAACTCAAAAACAAAATGAAAACTATGATTTTCGCTGCAGGAATGTTTTTTTTACCACTAAGTGCTTCGGCACAGTTTGGTAGTTTTGGTAATTTTGAAATGCCGAATGTTCCTTCTTATCAGGGGAATGTAAATCAGGCAATGGATTTAGTTCCCAAAGCACCACCAAGAGTAGAAAAACCCAAAAGACCTTCTATGAAAAAAAATGTTAGACAAAGTGGACGTAGTTTTTTGGAGGATAATCAAAAACAATGGGAAAAAAGACAATCTTCTCAGAGAGGAAATATGCATACCCCTCCTCCTTCCATGGATCATGAGAACGATCACCAAAAAAATGACCATCGAATGAATCGAGAAGATAGTCATCAAAGACAAGATCACCAAATGGACCAAAAGCACAATCAAGAGGAAGAATTTGAAAAACACCAAGCAGATCACCCTCGTGCAAAAACTCGAGCCGAACAATTGGAAGAATATTACCGAAAGAGAGAGGAGGCAAAAAAAGAGAGAATGAGAAAGAAAAATGGGGAAATGCCATCAGGAGATCATGTGAGTCCGCAGAGTCATGGAATGGATGATTTTGAAAGCCATCAAGATGAAGATCATGATAATAACAGAGATCATAAAAATAAGTATTACGAGGAGCAGGTGCAGCAAAAAAAGGAAAGAATGACAAGTGAGCACAAAAAAATGCAAGCCAAATTAATGATGGATCTCAAAAGAGCTCTAAAAGAGCTGGAAAAGGCGGAAGGAAGATTGAAACGTCAATATGAGAACAGTCTCAAAAAAATCAACAAGCATCGTGATCAATTAGAAGAAAAGTTGAAAAAAGTTCAAGATGGGGACTTCGAAAACATGAAGGATATGGCTCCAGAAGAACTCTATGAACCACCGATGGTGGATCATGATATGGGGTCAACAGAAAGAAGTATGAGTACTAGTTCTATGAGGAAGAAAACTCCTTCTTCGATGCGGAAAAAATCTCAAAGGAAAAGAACTTCTAGTACCGGAAAAATGAGTCTTTTGGATCGATTGAGGGGAAAAACTTCACGGAAGAGCTTCAACAAAAAGAGATCTTCTACTCGTATAAAGAATATTCAAAGTAGCTACAAAAAAAGTCGAAAAAGAGCTTCTAGTGCGATAGAAAGGGCTAGAAAGCTTCAAAAAGCGATGAGGAATAGGAAAAGAAAAAGGTAGTATAATTTACGCGAAAAACAGAAAAAGCTCGAAGGATTTCCCTTTGGGCTTTTTTTGGAATTTAGCTGGGCTGTCATACGAAGCGTTAGAAAATATATAACAGAATTTCTCTTAGCCCTCCTTTGCTATGCGTAGGATGGTGCACGAGGAGAGACTCGAACTCTCACGCCATAAGGCACTGGTTCCTAAGACCAGCGTGTCTACCAATTCCACCACTCGTGCGTCGGCGAGGCCGACTACATACTTACGATAATTTTTTTCAAAAATTTTCTCCAGTATTCCGTAGTCTTCGCCTCTCAAAATTCAATCTGTCCCGATTTTTATATTTGTAGATTGAATTTTGGGTTCTTGTTTTTCGAAAAAGAGCCTTGGCATTGTAGGGAGGTCTCTCAGGAATTCAAGTTTGTTTTTCAAAAAAATTAAAACGCCGCACTCAATTCTTTGATATTAGCCTGCAGATTTCGCCAATCATAGGTAAATTTGAAGTTTTCTGATGCACGGATGATAGCGGTTACAAACTGCCAAAAACTATTTTTCTTAAACAAAAATGCATTTCCGGATTCTTGTTGGGGGTCAAAATTTTGAAAATCACTCCTTTCTGGGATAATTGGTACAATTCCTTTTGAAAGTACTTTTTCTAATAGTTTTTTGTCTGGATTGGAATCAAAAAATATAACGGCATCTACTTCACTTAAAACTCTTTCTTTGTTTTTTGGGTTGTTTTCGAGCATTTCGAAACACTTCGGATATTTCTCCGCATATTTAAAACATTCCGTTTGAAATCCATTATCTCCTTCTACTAGTACGGATAAATGAAGTTTTAGCTCGCAGATAGCTTCAGTAGCCTGGAAAAAAAGTTCGGAATTTTCTTTTTTAATCGGAAGGAGGGAGCCAATGCGGAAAGTTTTTGTAGTCATTTGTGTTTTTTAGAAAATTTAGAAATCTGGCCATTATACAGGTAAATAGACGAAAAGTCGAGAAAAATCGCGGATATTCAAAAAATTTGGGGCAACATGAATTAGTTTGATGTAAGATTGAGGGG
>CAYFOO010000021.1:0-21018 GCA_964344775.1 uncultured Candidatus Peribacteria bacterium | reverse complement strand
AAGAGATTTAAATGAGCTAGTAGCAGAAGACGAAAGTATTGCTTCTGTTGTAGAGCTATTCAGACAGAAGGGTAATGAATCACCTAAAGTATTACTTGAACTTGCTCAGGCTCAAAGAGATTTAAATGAGCTAGTAGCAGAAGACGAAAGTATTGCTTCTGTTGTAGAGCTATTCAGACAGGGGGGTAATGAATCACCTAAAGTATTACTTGAACTTGCTCAGGCTCAAAGAGAAGTGAACAGCCTATTAGCTAATAATGAAGCTCTTGTTGCTGTTGCAGAAGAATTCAAAGCAGAAGGTAATAACTCACCTAAACTAATCTTAGAACATCTTGAGAGAGTAGGAGCTGAAGCAATAAAAGCAGGGCTTTAAAAAATTTATTAAAAATATATCAAAGGACTACGCAGGATCAATGTTCCACGTTGATCCTTTGAATTCTGTGATTCAAAGTTTCATTTTAGGCTCTGGACGGGGTTTGCTATTTTTATCATAGCCCCCTAACCCCGTCCGAAACATTTTGCGATTTCCCATGCCAAACCAATCATCCAAAAACTACCGCATCAACTCCTCAAATCGTTTCCGCACCGGATGATTTTTTTCCGGATAATGATATTGCAGCCACTCTCGGGTGGCCCGAAGGGATTCTAACCGAACAGATAGATTCTCATCTCGTTTTTTCCTCGCCGCATCCCAGGCATTTTCTAGCTTCTGCACTTTGACTTCATCCCTCTTCCACCTCGAAAGTACCGACAATATCTGTCGTTTGTTCAGGGACTGGGCATTCTTGTTGGCCCCACGGATTTTTTGTCCGCTGCCATCGAAGGCCTCCGGGAACTCACTGGCTACTTTGGCCAGAGCGTTGGCCAATCGCTTGGCACTTTCAGAATTAGAACTCATCTTATTTAGGGGTTAAAAAAATAAAGATAGTTCAAAGTATGCGGACACAAGATTAAAAGGAGATTAAACTCGCTAGTTTGTTATAAATTGCTCTCGCCCCCTCCTAACCTGGTCGTTAACGACCAGGTTAAAACACAAGCTTTTGAAGCAGTGCTGTGGCTAAGTGGCAAGTTTAGTAGAAGCACATAAGACAAAGTACCCACTTTCTCATTAAATACCAAAGGAAGCTTTTATAAAAATGGCTTATATAAGCCAAAAAATAATGGTGTTCAATAGACTCAAAAAACGAATCAATTTTTACATCCCATAAATAATGAGAAACTTCCCATGGTTCATTTATGGCAACTAATAAAAGAAAAGCAACAACTTTTGATTTATTTCCTAGCTGCTGTATGTCTGAGGCGGTGAAACATGATCCGTATGCCAAGGATCCACAGTGTTGGAAGTGATTTTATCTTTTTCTCTTGGGCAATGAGATAATTTTAGCTATTCTGCCCAGAACACCTCCCTCTGCATTCTCCACTTCTGGAGCGGTTGGTGGTCCAAATTCTTTTATGGCTTCTTCTGATATTCTATTAAATGTTGAATCAGGAATCACTTCTGCTTTTATTAAACGCTCAGAGATGTCTGTAAGTTCAAAATAAGATATATCTTCTGGATTCCCTTCAAACCAAGCAATATATCTTTCCATGTCTATGATGGCACCAGGGTAGCTTTCTTTCTTTCTTTGTCCTTCCAAAATCCATTTTAATTTAGCAATATATTTAGGTTCTTCTTTTTCCCATTCATCTAAACCTGCATTCTCTCGAATTTCTTTTAACATTTGTTGTCTTTCTGCTTCTGATAATGTCATTTTTTATTACTGATTAAGATGATTAAACATAGCATTTACGGCCCTGTTTTGTCTTTCATTTAGTTTCCCCCTTGTTTTGCTCGTCATGTCACGTAATGATTTTAGTGCTTTATCCTTTAAAAATCCTTTTACACTTGCACGTTCTCTGGGGGACAAGTCCGGATTTACATCTGCTCGACGAATATATCTTACAAAAACCTCCAGATTTCCTAAACGAGCATTCACTTCCTTGTCAAAACGTTCTCTCAATATTTTCCTTTCCATGTAATCATTACTGGTTGGTCTGAACTTTTGCAAATCAAAACTCTCAATTTTACCCATTTCTTCCCGTAAAAGTCCCCAAACTTGCTTCGGCTTTGCACTTCTTAATCGAGCCCCTTCCAATCGATAGACCGCTTTTGTATCAACGATTGGTGTGTCCGGTACTTTTTTTGCAGCTTGTTTGGCTCTCTGCAACGCCTCCACCCCTTTTTTCGCCTTCTTTACTTTTCCAAAAAACACACTCCCGACCACCATCGCCATACTCATTTGATCTCCATGGTTCAAGGCTTCATCAATCTCTGCTCCGGGAATAAAGGTTTCTACGAATTCTTTTTGTTCGACATCAGTCATATTTGCAAAAATTTCAGAAATTTCTTGCAAGCTTGTATCGTACTCTGTCAGCTGTCCATCCACCCAATTCACCACTCGATCCACCTGTGCTTTTTTCTCCGGCGGAAATGAAGCGTATCGTTCTTTTGCAAAATCAATAGTGGCCTTCCCCCCTTCCACCACCGCTTCCGCGGTTTGATCGATCACTTCTCCCATCCTTCTAACTCCCTCCCGAAATCTGGTTTCAAAATCTGCGTGCAACTGAGCTTTGTTGGCCTCCATCGCTTTTACCGCTTCGGCAATTACGGCCTGATCATCTGGATGTTCATGTTTTTGAGCTTTCATTCCCTGGAGAGCACTTTCGGCTTTTTGATATGCGGCATTGGCTACATCATCTGGGTTTTTAGGTGGTTCATCGCCGCCACCACCAAAAGACTCCCTCGGACCGGAAGGCATTTCTTTGAAAAGAAACTGAGGGAAATGTGAGTATTTCATGCGTTGAAAATTTTATCCATCTCTCGCTCAATCCTCTTGAGATCTTGGGTTTCTCTTTGGCGATTTCTATCTTCTTTTTGTACTCTCACGCTTTTATCCGACTTTCGAATAATTAGAGCCTGGGTAGTTTCATATTTTCCTACCATTTCTTTTTCTTCCTCATCCAGGTGAATGTACTTCCCCTCCCGAAAAGCTTGTTCTTGTTCCAGCAGTATTTTGAGTTCCTGAGCCTTTTCGAGTGGCAGGTTTGGAACCACATTGATCCATTCAAATTTCTTCTCCATTGGGACAAGATCTGATACCAGGATCAGTTCAGTCAGTTCGGCGATTTTGGCTTTTGGTAAGTTGGCCATGATTTTGGGTACATAAAATCATGAAATTGTAGCAGAAATTAGTGAAAAAAGCAATGGTTTATTGCATTTTGAGCGGAGAAATAGCCCCCTTTTTTATTTCCTATTTTTTGTTAAATTTAAAAACAAATGTCTGCCAAAAAACTCTGTCTCTGCTATTTCGATCACGGAAACAATATCTACACGCCTCTGGATTTGGGCTACGCCAAAGCTTTTATCACAAAAGAGAATCCTGAGGCTGATGTGCAGATCCTCAAAATTAATGTCGATCGGGATCCGGAAGTTTTTGAAAAAGAAGTCTATTATTTGGCCTCTTTTGAAGCGGATGATTTTATCTTTTTTATCGACAATGTGCTCTGGAGTGCCATGTACTACTGGGAGGCCACCCTCCTGCTTGCTGAGAAATTGAAAAAGTTAAAACCGGATGTCCAAATTGGCGTGCAGAGCTACAAAATCAAGGACTCTTTGGCAGAAGAATTTTTGACCGCTCATCCAGAGATCGATTATCTCCTTCGAGGAGAGCCAGAAATCCCGCTGGGTGAATATGTGAAAAAAGGAGACTTTGAAAAAATCCCAGGATTCGTCTTTCGTAAAAATAAAAATATCCAGATAAATGAAGAAGCACCTCTTGAGAAAAATTTGGACATACTTCCCTCTCCTTATTTGAGCGGAACACTCGATGATTTTATCGCCGAATATCCATATCGATCTTACTTCATTTCTACTTCTCGAGGCTGTCCTTTTCGCTGCCATTATTGTTTCCGAAGTGTGAAGTTTTCAGAGGTCCGCACTTTTTCGATCGATCGAGTTTTGGACGAAATCGAATATTTGGCAGACAAAAATATTGGAAATATTTTTATGCTGGATGATTGTTTTATTGTTTCGCACGATCGATTTTTTGAGATGGTGGAGGCGTATGAGAAGAGATTTAAAAATCGCAAAAATCTGCCTGAAATAAATATCATGTGTCGTCCGGAGTTTCTCAATGAAAAAGTGATCGAAGCGTTGCCAAGGATGAACATCGTCTTCGTTCAATTGGGATTGCAATCGATCAATCCAAAAACGGATAAAATTATGGGACGAGGCGTGGACATGGATCGATTTCAAGATATTATTACGCAGCTCCAAAAACAAAAAATAAAGGTGCATCTAGATGTGATCATCGGACTTCCGGGGGACGATTTGGATCATTGCAAACGCACGATGGATTTTGCTTTCGGTCTCAAGCCTTGGTCAATCCAGATCAAACAACTCTATCAGAATCCCAACACGCTCTTTGACCTCGAACCAGAAAAATATGGTATAAAAGTAGAGGACCAAGATCATTTATTCCATGTCCCTTTTGTGACGGAAAATAATACTTTTACCAATGAAGATATGAAGACAGCTTCTGATTATGCCAAAGGCTTGCAACAGAAAAATCCAAAAATGCGGATGCGGATCGTGACTCAGTTTTATCGATTTAGTAATTATGAATCTCAATAATCACGGAAATATAAAATATATAAAATTATTCTCTCGATTTATCCAAATCAGAAACGTTTCATTTTTTATTTCTTCCTCGCACCTGTTTTGACAACCTTCCTCGCGATGGTAAACTACCCTGGTGAAAACTCAGTCCTGGTCTATCGTCACCGTGAACTATGGTAATTCGGAAAATATCCGAAAGCTTGTCACATCCCTCAAAAAAAATCCCCCTTCAGGAAAATGGGAATTGATCATCGTGGATAATGATTCGCCAAATAATGACACCGAAAATCTGGATCTGTTTTTTGCAGGTGAAAAAAATATAAAAATCATCAAACTCCCAAAGAATCTGGGTTTCGGTGCCGGAAATGAAAAAGGGGTTGAAAAAGCCAGTGGACAGATTTTGGCAATCATCAATCCAGACATCGAGATAAAAAAAGATTGCCTGAACGAGCTGCTCAATGTACTAAATACGGACGAAAAAGTTGGCATTGCCGTACCACAACTCCTCAATCCTGATGGGAGCCCTCAAACCAATGCTCGAAATTTTCCAACGATTTTGGGATTGCTCGGACATCGGATTTTTAAAATGAAATCTGCTTCTAGTGCTTATCTTCGGAAAGACACAAAAGAAGGAGGAGATATCGTTCCTATCGATTGGGCACAGGGAAGTTTTCTCGTCATGCGAAAAAATTTTTTTCTAAAAAAATTAAAAGGATTTGATCCACGATTTTTTCTCTTTTTTGAGGACACTGATCTCTGTCGACGCACCTGGGAAATGGGAAAACGAGTGGTGAAAGTGAAAAAAGCCCAAGCTTATCACGGAACAGAAAGGTTGTCTGGAGGAAATTTATTTTTAGCAATTCGCAAAAAAACTTTTTGGATTCACCTGCATTCCGCCATGAAGTATTTTTGGAAATATTTGGGGAAGAAAAAACCAGAGGTGTTTTAAAAAGAAATTTTTAAATTTTATAATTTTGTAATTTTTAAATAAATCTTAATTTTTAATGTTCAAAAATTAAGAAATAAAAGTTTAAAAATTAGAATTTAGAAATTATTTATAAAATTAAGAATTAAAAATTAAAAATTCGGCAAAAAACCACAAAATCCCCCTATTTCATCCAGCCTATTCCCTCCAAATATTAGGTAATCCCCGCCCTCAAACACAAAACATTTGACACAGAAAATTTCCTTCTTATACTCGTCCGGCTTTTTTACAACATTTAGCAATGGTCGCAACAAAAAAACCTAAGGAAACGACAGACGCTGCTCCCAAGAAAAAGGGCGGCAAAAAGAAAGAAGCGGCTCAGCCACTCCCTTCGAAAATTCGGATTATCGTGAGGTCTTTTGATTATCTGATTATCGATGAAGCGGCTCGATTGATCGTAGAAAATGCTGAACGAGGTGGATCAATTGTGAGCGGCCCGGTGCCATTGCCTACCAAAATAAAAAAATACACCGTGAATCGATCATTCTTCGTCAACAAGGATGCTCGAGATCAATACGAACTCCGTACTCACAAACGGCTTATTGATATTAAAGAAGCAACTTCTCAAACCATGGAGTCACTTCAAAACTTGGCTCTGCCAGCCGGAGTAGAGGTGGAAGTAAAAATGCTCACCAATTAAATTAATTGTGGAAAATTGGATTATTGGAACATTGGAGGTTTGGAATAAAAAAACAGAAAGTAGAGAATTGGAAAATTGGAAATAAAAAATAGAAAGTAGATGATTAGAAGATTAGATTTAGCCAAATGATCCAATTATCAAATCATCCAAAATCTAAAGATTAATAATCAAATCATCTAAAATCTAAAAATTAATTACTAAATCATCATGAAAGGCGTACTTGCCAGAAAGATCGGAATGACAACTTCTGTTTGTGCAGAAACAGGGCAGGTGTGCCCAGTGACTCTGCTCGAAGTACCAGAAGCGACTATCCTGCAAGTGAAAACAGAAGAAAAAGATGGTTATACGGCAGCAGTGCTCGGGGCTTTCCCAAGGAAAAATTTTGGAAAAAACGAAAACAAAAAATTTAAATTTATAAAAGAAGTACAACTCAGTGAAGGAGAAGAGGCTAAAAAAGGAGAAAGAGTGACCTTGGAGACAATGAAAGAAACGGAACTAGTAAAAATTACCGGCACCTCAAAAGGAAAAGGATTCGCTGGGGTGATCAAACGATACAACTTTAGCCGTGGTCCGGAAACGCATGGATCTACTCACCACCGAGAACCAGGAAGTGTAGGAACCTGTGCCAAACCAGCCAGAATTATCAAAGGGAAAAAAATGCCGGGACGAATGGGACATGCTCAAGTCACGCTTCGAGATATTCCTGTGGTGGATGTAGATATGGAAAATAATCTCATCGCCCTCAAAGGACCTGTCCCGGGAGCAAAAGATAGTTTTGTTTTTATTTGGGAAAAATAATGAAAGTAGATGTATACGACGCCAGCGGAAACAAGAAGAGTTCAGTCGAGCTGAATAAAACTATGTTTGAAGCAAAAATTAATCCGGATCTCATGCATCGGGCCGTGGTCATGCGTCTAGCAAATGCCAGACGTCCAATCGCTCATGTAAAAACCCGAGGAGAGGTCAAAGCCACGACCAAAAAACTCTTTCGCCAGAAGGGAACCGGAAATGCTCGTCGTGGAGCGAAATCAGCTCCATCTCTACGAGGAGGAGGAATGGCTCATGGACCAAGAAACACCGTGAATTATACAAAAATGATGCCCAAAAAAGAAAGACGAGCAGCTCTTTTTTCTTCACTTTCTTCCAAGGCGAAAGAAAATGCAATATTTGCACTAGCCGGACACAACTTCAAAGAACCAAAGACGAAAGATTTTGCCGCTTTATTGAGAAAGCTTCCAGAAGCTAAAAAATATCTTTTTGTAATTCCAGAAAAAGACGCAGCTTTTGAAAAATCTGTTTCGAACATTCCTTTCGTGAAAACTATTTTAGCAAGTTATCTCAATCCTTATGATGTTTTGCATGCGGAAAAAATCTGTTTTCTTTCTGATGCATTGAATAGTCTGGAAACCACCTTTTTATCTGAAAAATAAGATGTTAAAAATTACAGACGTCCTCCAGAAACCGATCGTCACAGAAAAAACTGTCGCCATGACGGGGAAATATACTTTTTCCGTTCATCCAAAAGCTACGAAGGAAGAGGTCCTCGCAGCAGTAAAGACTTTTTATGGAGTGACACCAAAGAAAGTAAATATTTCTCGATTACCAGCAAAAGGACGTTTGGTTGGTCGAGGAAGAATGGCACAAAAAAGAGCTGTCACCAAAAAGGCCGTAGTGACTCTGGCAGCCGGAGAAAGTTTAGATTTTAACGCTTTTAAATAATGGCTATCCGAAATGTAAAACCGACAACGAATGGGCAGCGAGGGATGAGTTACCTTGACGGGGATCATGTAACCAAAGGGAAAAAAGCAGAAAAATCGTTGCTCGCGAGAGGGAAAAAAATCACTGGTCGAAGCAATGGAAAAATCTCTATTCGACACCGAGGTGGTGGGACTCGCTCTCATTATCGAAAAGTTGATTTCAACGGTGCCGACAAATTGGGGATTCCAGGGAAAGTAGCCGCTATCGAATATGATCCAAAACGAACGGCAAATATTGCCCTGATTGTTTTTGCCGATGGAGAAAAAAGATATGTCCTCGCTCATAAAAGCATGAAACAAGGGGACGAAATCGTCACCGACACAAAAGCGAAAGCAAAAGATGGAAACCGAATGCAGCTCAAAAGTATCCCGGTTGGTTTCGCGATTTATAATATTGAGATGAAACCAGGAAAAGGCGGACAAATCGTTCGTTCCGCTGGAGGACAAGCCAAGCTTGTTTCTCTCGATGGAGATTTGGCACAGATCGAGCTTCCTTCTGGAGAGATTCGGCTTGTTCCAAAAAATTGTTATGCCACCATTGGAGTTCTCTCCAACGAAGAACTATCTCTGATGAGAGTAGGAAAAGCTGGACGGAAAAGACATATGGGGAAAAGACCGCAAGTACGAGGAAAAGCCATGAACCCAAATGATCATCCACACGGAGGAGGAGAAGGAGGCTGTCCAATTGGGATGAAATACCCAAAAACCCCATGGGGAGCACACGCCCTCGGAGTAAAAACCAGGAAGAACAAAACTACTGATAAATTTATCCTTCGGTCTCGTCATCGAGCGAAAAAATAAATCTCGAAGGTGCTGAATTTGACACGCTCCTAACAATCCTGAATAATTTTTACGTTCCTAATTATTAAAATAATGAAAAACTTTTTATTTGGTCTCGCGGTTGCCGGACTTGCAGTTGCCGGTGGATTCTTCTATAACTCTGATATGGCAGGAAATTTATGGGCTTCGATTTCTGATGAAAAAGATGTGGTAACACTCCAAACAAACTTCGGGGATATAAAAATCAAAGTATATCGGAGAAGAGCTCCAGGAATTAGTAAAAATTTTATAACTTTGGCAGAAACCGGGAAGTATGATGGAGTTGTTTTTCACCGGGTGATCGATGGATTTATGATCCAGGGAGGAGATTTTGAAAACGGAAATGGAACTGGCGGATCTTCGGCCAAAGGAGGCTACATCAAAGATGAGTTCGCAAAAGGACTCTCTCATGTGAGAGGATCTGTATCGATGGCAAATAAAGGTCCGAACACCAATGGTTCACAGTTTTTCATTGTTCAGCAAGATTCTCCATTTTTGGATGGACGACATTCTATTTTTGGACAAGTGCTTGATGGTATGGACGTTGTGGACAGAATTTCAAAAACAAAAACAGATCTCAGCGATCGACCTCTGGAGGATGTAATTATTGAAGGTGTGGCGATAGAGTAGTTTTTGAGGATAATAAAAAATCTTTATTTTTTGTAACAAATTTGTAACAAAAGTGTTTTTACTGCGTTTATTCCCGTGAAAACTCTTAATTTATTTTCCCATATTCTCTTGAAAAAATGGAACTTGATGATTTGGAACGACGCTTAAAAAGCTTTTTTCAAAAAAATGCCAAACAAAATGTTCCTGCCGAAAATGTTCGCAGGAAAGTTTTGGAAGCATTTTCAGAACAACAAAAAAAACCTGCTATTTTCCAGTTTTTGGAATCAATTCTTTTGCATCGTAAGTTTACAACGGTGGTCGTCTCTGTAGCCAGCGTTTTTGTGTTGTTCATGCTTTCTTCTGACTTCTTTGAAGACACTTTGGCTGGAACGATTTTGCCAACATTTGGTCCAGTAGAAGTTATTCGTGACGGAGAAACTATTCTGGTAGACAAAAGAATGAGGCTTCGAGCTGGTGATTCTGTTCGGGTAGGAAATAAAGCAGAGGCACAAATTGTTTTTCCAAATCAATTGATTTCTACCGCAAAGGATCGAACTACTTTCCAGGTACTAGGGAATCAATCACTCTTTCTAGAACAAGGAGCTCTGGAAAATACCGTTTTTCGTGGGGCAGAAATTGCTACAGAGCGGGGATTGGTAGAGAGTGCTCCAGGAGCTGAGTTTCTCGTATCCGTCTCCGAAAGTGGAGAAACCAAGGTGACCCCAGAAAAAAACTGGGTACACGTTTTTGATCTAAACGAAAGAAAAGTAACCCTCAAGGCAGGTGAAAAATTAGCCCTCAGGACCGATACTATTTTGCCTGGGTACGATGAAATCCCTGGTGATCTTCTTCTTTCTGCTTCACAAATCCGGGCCATTCGTGCGAAACTTGTGATTGCCCGATCGAAGATTTTGACGGGCGTAGACCACTTTTTGGTAGACGAAAAAAGTGCTGGAGAAAAAGACATTGCTTCGGCAGAAAAAACTTTTCGATCAATTGCTCAAGTGCTGAATACCTCTCGAAATCTAGAAATCACCAAGCGTAAAAACCTCGCAAAAGTAGAAGTGAAAGATATTTTGCCGATGGTTCGTGAAAAAGTAGAAAATGAAGATTTGCTCCAAGAAGTGGCCGGGGTAGAAAATCTTTTTCAGATTCTAGAAGAACATCCTGGGAAAATCGCCTTCTCTTCTCGGGTCTCTGGAGTGGAGAGTTTTGATCGGTACGTACTTCTCAAACGGATTTTTGCTCTAGGAACAGACGACCAGCAGGTCGGGAAAGATATCTTGCTCAACAAATATGTCGTAGCCTTCCTACGAAAAGTGCAAAATGCTGAACTGCGAATAGATCAGATCTCCGTACTAAACGAAGAGGTAGAAAGGCTTCCAAAAACAGAATTGACCCGAGAATTCCTCGATCGAGCGGTGATTCTCTTTTCGCCAGATATCGCTACTATCCTAGAGGAGAAGTTGGAAAAAACTTTTTAATGAATAATGACGAATGAGTAATGAATAATAAACAAGTGTTGTTTAGAAAATCCTAAATTAATCATTATTCATTATTTCATTAATCATTTCTTCCTCTTTTATAAAATCCCCTTAAAAAGCTCTTTCGCTTTTCCGCTTTTTTTATCGAACAGAATTTTTCCTTTTTCTAGGCGGATCACCCGGGGGGTCAATCGCTCAACTAATACCGGATCGTGTGTGGCAAAAAGAATGGTGAGCCTCTGTTCTTTATTAAGTTTGGCAAAAACATCTGCAATTTCTCGGGAACTTTTTGGATCTAAATTTCCGGTGGCCTCGTCCGCGATGAGAAGCTTTGGGTCGTGAATGAGAGCTCGAGCAATCCCCACTCGCTGAATCTCTCCCCCAGAAAGTTCTCGGGGAAATCGATGCATTTTGCTCGCCAATCCTACCAAATCCAAAAGTTCGGGAACTTTGTGTGTGATCAGGTCTTCTTCTCCGCAGACCTCTAGAGCAAAAGCTACATTTTCGAAAACGGTTTTTTCTTTTAAGAGTCTAAAATTCTGAAACACAATTCCAATCTGTCTTCGATAATTTTGAAGACTTGTGCGAGATACATTTTGCAGAGCAAATTCATCTAATTTTATGGAACCGATGGTGGGCTTTTTTTCTCCGGTTAATAAATGAAAAACCGAAGATTTCCCTGCCCCAGAAGCTCCCAAAAGAGCCACCAATTCTCCAGGAAGAATCTCAAAACTTAGGTCTCTCAGGATCTCGTCTCGACCAATAGAAAGGGATACTTTTTCAAATTTTAACATTATATAAAGGTTGTAGGTGATAGGTGGTAAGTGGGAGGGAATAGATTGTAGAAATTTGACTTACAACCTACAACTTCCCACCTACAACTTTTTTATTTCACTTTTCCACTCTATTGTGCCACAATCGCCCCACAATGAAAAAGTTTTTCTTCGGCATCGGTTTTTTGCTGGCCATCAGCGGAATAAGTCTAGTTGGAGGAAGTAATTTCTTGGAAATTGCCCCTGAAGTTCGGGCTCAACAACTACCCGTTCTAGAATTTTATCACGGAGCAGAGTGCCCCCACTGTCATCGAGAAAAAGAATGGTTTCCGGAACTGAAAAAAATGTATCCCTCTCTGGAGATACGAGAATTTGAAGTCTGGCACGATGCGGAAAACAAAAAGCTCTGGGCCCAACGAATGGCTGAATTTGATATGAAACCAACAGGCGTCCCCACTAATATTTTTGAGGATACGGTGATCGTAGGATTTGATAAACAAGCGATCCTCGATGCGATTGCAAAGAGTCTCGGAGCTCCAAAAATAGAAGCTCTGGAAAAAGACGGAAAAGAAGAAAAGGATGAAAATGCCTGGAAAAAATATCTTGAATACTCTTGGCCCGTGATGAGTTTTGTCTTGGGATTGATCGATGGATTCAACCCCTGTGCGATGTGGACCCTGCTGATCCTGATTGGATTTCTCCTCACGATGGATGATCGAAAGAAAATGTGGCTCATCGGAGCGGTTTTCATCGGATCTTCGGGGATAATTTATGCGGGAGCATTGTTGGCATATCTTTTTGGATTTTCACAGATTTCTACATTTCTCTCTACCACCTCCTTCATGGACTGGGTGTTCCGAGTGGTGGGACTGCTAGCCGTCGGAACAGGGATTTTGTCCCTCTGGGCCGCAAGGAAGGCTCAGATCGAGTGTGAAGTACGGGATGTGGACAGTAAAAAACGATTTCACATGAAAATGTCAGAAGTACTCGAGCGAGAAAACTTCATCATGGTGCTGATCGGAATTATTGGGCTGGCCTTCTCTGTGAATGCCGTAGAACTGCTCTGTTCTTTTGCAATTCCGACTACGTTCACGGCCACTCTGATCTCTCTACAAACCTCACTTTTTGAAAATCTCACCGCGATCTTCATCTACACCGTAGCATACATGTTGGATGATATTGTGGTATTCTGTATCGCCATGTGGACACTTTCACTCACGGTTTTTTCTCCAAAGATTGTGAAAATCTCTCATCTGATCGGAGGCGTAGTGCTTTTGATCCTAGGTGCAATTTTGCTGATTAAACCTTCGATTTTGGCACTGATTGGAGCTTAATCTTTTTCGGTACAGGGCTTCTTCGTGTCATTGACTTTTTGTGAAAAATTTGCACCATATTTACAACAATGACAGCTATTGATCAAGCATCTTTCGGTTCTTTTCCAGAATCCCTCCGTCGTCCTACTGAGGGACGGGTAGAAGATTGGATTGAAAGATCCCTTGCAGAAAAACAGCAAACTGCCGCAGACGCAGAAGCAAAAAAAGAAAGCTCGGTAGGCCAGACACAAGAAGAAACACGGCAATCCACAAATCAAGTCATTCGTTCTCCTTTTTATCCAATCCCGCTCTCTCCAGAAGCAGTCCGGGTCGAACAAATGAAAAGAATCCCTGGGACGCCCGAAAGCATTTTTCATGAAGCCACCGAACTCTATGGCAAAGCAGATCAGTTGGGTCGTAAGAATGAGAAAGCAAGAGGGGCTACTTTCAGTTTAGCTGCTTAGCGTTTCATAAAACGCTCAAACCGATCAAATGCTTCCTTGAGTTCTTCCATGCTGGCCGCATATGTCATCCGTACGTAGCCTTTTCCTGAACGACCAAAGGCTGATCCTGGGACAATCGCTAATTTTTGGTCTGCCAGGAGTTGCTCGCAAAACTTCACATCATCCGTGATCCCAGAGCTGGTGATATCAACAAAGAGGTAAAATGCTCCCTCCGGCCGATGAAAATTGATCTTCATTTTTTCCAATCGTTCGATGCAGTACTGCCGTCGCTCATCAAAGGTTTGTTTCATTTTTTCCGCTTCTTTTTCTCCTTTTCGCAAAGCCTCAATTGATCCTACCTGGGAGGGAGTCGGAGCACAGAGGGCTGAGTATTGGTGGATTTTTGTCATTTCGCCGACAATTTCACTCGGGCCACAGACCCAGCCGATACGGAATCCGGTCATCGAGTGTGTTTTTGAGAGCCCGTTGAAGAGCACGGTTCGCGACCGCATTTTTGGAATCTGAAGCATGCTGATATGAGGGGATTCGAAACTGAGTCCACCATAGATTTCGTCCGACAAAATGACGAGATCGTGTTCTTCAGCTTTTTTGGCGATCAGTTCCAGATCTTTTTTTGTAAAAATATTACCAATTGGGTTCCCCGGAAAATTGAGAACGATCGCTTTTATATTTTCTGAAATCTCCAAAGTACTCAAATCTGTCGGATCATAAAACGCTACATCTCCGTCAGCTAACTTTACCAATGGTTCGTACATCACATATCCGGGATCTGGAACGAGGATAACCTCTCCCGGGTTCAAAATAGTTCGAAACGCCAAATCCATCCCCTCAGAGACCCCATTCGTCACAAGAATTTCAGATTTGGGATCATATTTTTGTCCCGTGTCAGCAAGCGTCTTCTTTGCAATTTCCTGACGTAGTTCCATGAGTCCGGCATTTTCTGAATAGTTGGTAAATCCTTTTTCCAGTGCAAAAATCACGGACTCCCGTACGTGCCACGGTGTTGGAAAGTCTGGTTCTCCTACGCCCAGAGAAACCACATCCGGCCCTGCAGAGATCACCAAGTCAAAAAACCGGCGGATGCCGGAGGGAGGAAGAGAGGCGACTTTATTACTGATGTATGAGTTTTTCATAAGTTTTGAAAGTATTAAGTATCAGGGATAAAGTATCAAGCAAAAAAAGAAGATGGTATATGGTATATGGGGAGAAGGTTTATGCATCTAAACAGTTCTTTGAAATTCCCCATATACCATATACTACATACCAAATACTCAAAACTTTTTTTAATACTTGCTACTTATTATGCCGAAACCGGTATCCTCGACACCTTCGGTTCTTCGATCAGAACTTTGCCGCCAGATTTGTATGTTTTCAGGAGAAAATGCGTGGCCGTGGATTTCACTCCTTCCATGGGAGCCAAGATTTCCGTCACAAATTTTGCGACCTCTTCCATGCTTTTGGCATCCATGATGATCTGCAGATCTGCCCTTCCAGAGATCACAGCCACATCCGTCACATCTGGAAACTTTGCGATCCGCATCGCAATCCGATCAAACCCAAACTCTCGTTCGGATTGGCATTCTACGTCGATGAAGGCGGTGATTTTCATTTAATTATCAATTAACAATTATTAATCTTCAATGATGAATTTAGATTAAAAAATTTTGTTGTTTTTCGCAAATTTGTAGCTTTAAAAATATTTCGTTATCTCTAAAAAAAAATAAACGCAGGAGCAATTTTGTAAATTGCTTCGAAATGTTTCAGGTATGCAACTCCGGAAACATTGCGAACGGGATAACATATCCCGTCCTGCCTAGAGTTCAAAAAACATTTCTTGCTCTGTGAAAAACTATCCGGGGGAACAAAAAAACGATTCTTGATATATCAAAGTACTGTGGCGATAGTTCGAAAAATGTTTTTCGATATCAAAAAAGACTACGGGAGTAGTTCAAAAAATGTTTCTTGATATACCAGAATACTACTCGGATAGTCCAAATAATCATTTTTGATATACTTTTGTGCTACGACGGAGTTCCAAAAAATATATCTCAAGAAACCTCATAGCCAAGCTGGTTCCCACGCATTACACCAAGGGATTTAATATTTTCTTAATGAAGTAAGTGGAAGATAAGGGGTACAAAATATTTTTTAACCCCATTTTCTTATGAAAAAAATGAAGCAATCGTGGCCAACTCGCCGAAAAAAACTCGCGATCTTACGACAAATCGCGAAAACGGAGAAGAATTTTTATGCACACATCCCTCGGATCATCCGAACCGCACAGATGGAGAAGCTGATCAAGGATGAAAAGAAGAAAGATGAACGTTTGGCTCGTCTGGAAGATCAGAAGGCAAAGGTAGAAGCCAAGTTTTTCAGTGCTGCCGAAGCTAGAGGCGATCAGATCGATGATAGTTTTGAGATTGTGCGGACGAGGTTGGAGCGGGAGGATGAAGCGAAGGCGAAGAAATATTTCTCTGGGTGGAGGAATCGGTAGAACCTCGTGCTACGGTCGAGTGGAAAACACTCGACCAAGCGAGATTTATTCTTTAGTTTTTTAAGTCTTTCGATACAATGCAAAACTAAGTTCTACCGTCTACTGACTACCAACTCATCAAAAATACAACTTCGATACCGACTTATGTTCGGCTACATTCTTGATCACTTCGGCAAAAAGTGGCACCATCGAGAGTGCCTTGAAGTTTTTTGGTGGATTATCCACAGGAAGTGAGTCAGTGCAGACGATTTCTTTGAAATTACAACTGTCGAGATTTTCTCGGGCGGATCCAGAGAAGACCGCGTGAGAAGCACAGAGGTAGACTTCATCGTTGGCACCCTTGTCGATTAAAGCCTTCTTTGCTTTTACCACTGATCCGGCGGTGTCCACCATGTCATCGACGATGATGGGGGTTTTTCCTTTTACCTCCCCGATCACGTGGGTAACTTCGGCTTCATTGTGTTCTGGTCTTTGCTTGTGCATGATCACAAGTGGAACCCCGAGTTCATCTGCAAATTTCTTTGCCATTTTGGCCCCTCCAGCATCAGGGGAGATGATCACCGCGTCTTTGATATTTTTTTTCTGAAAATACTCCACGAGCATCCGCCGAGGATTGAGGTTGTCTACTGGGCAGTCAAAAAATCCCTGGATCTGATCTGTGTGAAGTTGGACGGTGATGATGTGATCTACTCCGGATTGGACGAGAAGGTCGGCCAAAAGTTTGGCAGAGATCCCTTCTCGAGCCCCGTGAATTTTGTCTTGTCGGGAATAGGCGAAGTAGGGAAGGATCACATGGATTTTTTCGGCGAAACTTTCTCGTGCGGCATTAGCCATGAGAAAGAGCTCTATGAGGTCTTCATCCATCTTCCCTGTTCGACAGGTTTGAATCAAAAATACTTCCTGCCCCCGGAAGCTTTCTTCGAATTTGATGTACGTTTCTCCGCAAGAGAACTTTTTTCGTGTGATTTCTGAAAGCTCCACCCCAACGTTTTTTGAGATCGCTTGAGCGAGTTCTGGATGGCTAGAGCCGGCAAAGATTTTGTAATCAACCATTTGTTAGTTTCTTTTTACCCCGATTTCGCTGAAATTGCAAAAGAAAAAATTAAAAATGAAACCCGGTAAAATATTTTTATTTTTTTAAAAGAAAAAGTCCCGCAAAGCGGGACTCTTTCATTTATAATTCGTAATTTGGCACTCGTAATTGATTAGTTCATTTTCAGTAGTGCCTTCACGCCACCACTTGATGTCTTGATCCTGATTCCTGATGCGTACGGGTCATCAACGTCCACCAAACTAATTCCATAATTCGTGCTGCTTTTTGCGATTCTGAGGGCAGAGGTCAGCGTCCCAGATGGTTCCACTCCCACGTTTACGACTCCGGTGCCATCGTAGTATCTCAGTCCGATATCTACTTCGTTCCACGCTCGGAGGTAGGCCCAGTCGGTGGAGAGAACCGCGTCGGTTCCTTCTACAGAAGGATTCTTCGTAGAGACTTTGATTCGGACGGTATTGCCATCGATGTATTCACTTACGTTTGCGGTGATATCTCCGGAGAGTTGGGTCGTTCCCATGGTTCCATCGGTATTGCTATCGAGTGCTTCCCAGGTAGTACTGTTGGCGTTCCAGATCTTCGCATCGACTCCGTTGCCGCCGCTGGCCGTCGCGGCAGCCAGAAGCCGAGCAGAGAGTTTATTAATTGTCCCGGTGATGCTAGAGAGGTCGAAGGTAAAGAGTTGCGTGGCGTATCCGTCTGTTCCGGTGGTAGCTGGTTCTGGTTGGTATGGTTCCTCTGCGAAGGCGGCGTAGATAAATTCACCAGTATTAGTTTGCCCATTGTCTGAACGTAATTTGAATCCATTACTAAGTAGGTCAATAGCATTATTTCCTGCTGTAGAATTTTCTGCCCCGCTATCACTAGCTTCTAACCATTTATCATTTGGATTATATCCGGGTCTTTTGTTATCAAATAATTTCCATTGCTCACTTCCGTTTGTTTTTTTGATCAACACAAACGCTGGTTTAAACCCCGTGTAAACAAATGGACCATCGGCGTTGCTGTTTCCCGTATAACTTCCAAACTTGCTGAAGCCTTCTTTTTCGGCCCAGAGGTAGGCGATAAAATCTGATCCACTTTCATTTGTATGACTTGCGGTTCCAACAGAGAATTGTGTGCTGGTCGGTGCTGTGTTATTCCATTGGCTGGAATCGATTGTTTCTGTTGAAGTCCCATCAAGTAACAGATATTTCGTTTCGCCCAATGCTTCGTGATATACTCTCCAAGAATAACCGGTTGTTCTGTTTTTGACCATCATGAACTGAGGAACAGCTCCCAAACTATGGTTGATTGATTGTGGTGTTCCACCGGTTCCGATATAGGATACGACATCAAACCCAGCGGCTGGATCTTCTTTCCAGGTCCAGGCAACGAAGTCTTCTCCGGCATCGTTGTATCCATCGGCTCCTGATCCAAGAGTAAATCCATTGGCATCGAGAGAGGTGAGCATAGTGTTTGTACCAGAGAGCACGCTAAATCCACTCGGCATTGGAGCATCCCAGAGAGCATCATCAAAATGAGCCGTAACCGATCCATTTTCTGCACTCACGGCAAAGTAAAGAGGGGTGCTGTTTTTCCAAGAACCAGTTAGTGTATAACCGGCAACCGATGCTGGATCTCCTGGCCACCAGTTCCACGAACCACTGGATTCTACTCCCCACCAAGATTCTCCTGTATCGGCATCATAAGCTACAATTGCTTGCTTTCCAGCAGAATTCCAATTGATGTTATCTCCTACTTGGCCTCCTCCTCCAGAGCCACCTTCACGCACTTTATCTGCACTTCCATGAGCAAACATCCCAATACCTTGTGATTGAACATCTATATTTGAAGCAAAAGAATGTCCACTCGGAACAATTCCTATTTCATTAACTCCGCCAGACACATATTCTAATACAAAGGCATATTTCCCTGAAGAAGGAATTGGAGCAGAAGCATCTGTGATAGCATGGGATCCACTTCTGGTTGCTGTCAGATTTCCATTTGAAAGACTCGAAAGAGTATTTGCTGGATCGAGGGCCACTGCAGTCAAATCATCTTCTGCATTTGCACTATCTGAACTCAATTCTTTATCCACTCCTCGGACACTATCGACAATCTTGTGTTCATCGGCTTGGTCTCGGTTCTTGATCCAGACGAGGTCGGGTTGGAATCCGAGGGAGGTGATGTCTTGGGCGGCACCCGTACCAGTATACGTCACCACATCGAAGTAGCTCGATGGAGCAGTGACGGCTGGGTCGGGGAGATTGGCGGTGGAGAGGGCTTTGAAGCCAGCAGGTGGACAGGTATCGAAGTATCCACCAGCACCACTACACCACTGCAATCCAGATGTTCCACCTTGTCCAGCGTTTAACAACCAAGCGTTCTGGTTTTTTTCCGTGCCGACAGCGAACGTAAATGATCCCCAGTCACTCTGATTGGCTGCAAAGTCAAAAGTAAATGGACTCCCCGTCACCTCCGTCCCATTTTTATAAAATCGGATTTGATTGTTTGTCACATCTGCCGCAACACCGATCACGTCATTTTCGGCATAGGCTTCTGGATCAGAACTGGAAACTTGTCCGGTAATATTTCCGGCATATTGATATTGCACGTTTTTCGATACTTGTGTCTGATTTCCATACCCCGGAGCTGCAATACCAAAACTTGCTGCTGCTCCGACAGCTCCGTCGACGGGAGTCGCTTCGGCGTACCATTGGCCAGAAGTGAAAGTTATATTTGCCGTTGACCTACCAGCAGAAGCACTTCCTTCATCAACTTTTAGGTTCCCTTCGCTGAAAGTATATCTGTCGATATCTATTTCAATATCAAATACGTTCCACGTCGCATAGTTATCCGTCGGCGTGTCGGTCATCTGGTCGGTGGTGGTGAGTCCACTTGCCGTCCAGTTATTACCATTTCCTGAGACGTCGGTTCCCAGAGCGTTGGCAGTAGAGTTATCCGCGAAATCCAGGTGGAACCCATTCGTGCCGTACGTCAGGCTCCCCGGATCCTTCGGTACCCACTTCCCACGGGCATCCGTCTCCCCGAAGTAGCTGGCATCTAGTGCTTGTCCGTCGATAAAGTGGACCTCTGCCATGTATCCATCAAATAACCAGCTAGGAGTCCCACCATTTAATCCTCCCCCAATAACGTGAGCATAAGCACTGTCATTGAACCATCCTTCTGCATTTTGAGCTGGATAAGTGGTAGTTCCTCCAGTGCCATTAAGGCTTGAGATTACTCCATTAATATACAATTTAACTCTGTCTGTCGCTGTAGCTTGGGTTGTATCCACCGCTAATACCAAGTGTTGCCATTCAGAGTAATCTCTTAATTTTTCAGTAGAAAATTGGTCAGCATTCCCCGTATCATTAGTAAGTGAAGTATAAATTTCATCTGCTCCTGGATAAATCTTGATCTGATCCCAACCAGCACCAGAATCCCCCGCACTCATAATCTCTCTATTAGCGTACTCTGTAAGCTTTACCCATCCGCTCCAGGTCCACGTTTTTCGATTCCCAGCAGCTGAAAAGGTTTTACTCAGATATGTGTCGGTACCGTTAAATCGCACGGAATTATTAATTGCATATCCGCTCGCTGCCGTGCTCGTGGCCGTCGTGGTCTCATAGCTCGTGTCATCGGTCCCGACAGCGGCATACCCCGCCCCGTCAAACGCGGTGGTTTCAAAATCTCCAAGCGTCGTGGAGTCTGCGGTCTCAGGAGTCGACTCATAGGCCGGGTGCGTGCCTGAGGTCGGCTCGAGGGCCAGGGTCGAGGAAAGAGGGATGAGGGAACAGGTGAGAGAAATAAAGAGGAACGAAGCCGGAAGTTTTTTGGTCATTTTTCTTAATGAATAATGAAATAATGATTAATGATTAATTTTTTATAATAAATAATTTTTTGTAATTTATGCATTTTTGCACCCCTATTACTCATTAGACTTTCTGCACAATAAAGTTGTTCGGAGAGAAGAAATGGGGATAATGA
>CAYFOO010000020.1:0-21431 GCA_964344775.1 uncultured Candidatus Peribacteria bacterium | reverse complement strand
CTTTTTCTCTGAAATCGCTTATTTATGCGGTTAAATGCGATGGGTGTGAAAAATTGCATTATATTTACTTGTAAAACCGCTTTAAATAAGGTATAATTACCGGATTTCTTAATAAAAACAAAAAATGCTTTGGGAACTCGCTTTTGCTGCCGAAGAATCTGCTGAAGAAAGTAGTCGTTTTGGTGAAGTTCTGTGGATGTTTACCCTCTGGGTGATAGCTGCGGTGATTATTATTCTTTCCTTTTTGATTGCTGGATTTATTGCCAGGATCATTGTTAACCGGATTTCTTCCAAGGCGAAATACGAAATGAACGAAACCGTTTTGATTCTGATCGAACGAGTAGTTTACTTTGGTATAGTCCTTATCGGAGCGGTGATTGCTTTTTCTATCGTAGATGTGAATTTTGCCCTGATTATCGGACCAATTGGTTTAGGAATCGGATTTGCGTTCAAAGATTTGATTGCCAACTTCATTGCGGGAGTGGTGATTTTGACTCAAAAGAAATTTCAAATTGGAGATACCGTCAAAATTTCTGATGATGGTCGGATTGGAGAAATTATAGAAATTGATGTACGAACCACGCAGGTGAAGGCTTTAGACGGAACTTTGTTAATCATTCCAAATTCAGATTTGCTCACGAGTGTAGTTCAGAATTTTACATCCAATTCTTTCCGAAGAATTACGCTGCAGGTGGGAGTGCATTATTCTACCCCGTTGGATAGAGCAGTTTCTCTGACCCTCGAATCAGCCGGAAGAGTAAAAGGAGTGGTTGCTGAACCAAAGACTCAGGTTTTGGCCACAGAATTTGGAGATTCTGCGATTACTTTGGAGGTTCGATTTTGGATAGAATCCACCGATAGTTGGCCAAAGATTATGTCAGCGGTTATTCAACAGATTAAAACTGATTATGATAAAGCTGGAATCAATATTCCATTCCCTATTCGTACGATTTCTTTTGACGAATATGATGAGAGTCTTTCCAAAGCTTTGAAAATTGAAAATACTAGTGCACAGAAACCAATTCATCAACCAAATTTTCAAACAGTAGAAAAAAAGGTTGAAGGTGGGAAGTTGTAGGTTGTAAGTAATTGATTATTAAATTCCTACAACCTATTACCTACAACTTACAACATTTTTTCATTGACTTTGGGAAGCCTTTATTTATAATGGCGAAGCAGGAAGTGTTCTTCCTCTGGTGAAATAAATGCCACTCGCTATATAAATTATATTTTTATCATCATTAAGCTTTTCAATAAGTTAAACGAGCAGTAGTATCATTATTTTCCCCGTTGGGAGGATGCATCCGTATCTAATTTTAAACAAAATGGATGTATCATTAATCATTATTGGAGTAATTGCCTTTTCGGCAGGGATCACTGTTGCTTATTTTGTTTTTCGTCCAAAGGCGAAACTTTTGGAAGAAAGCACGAAAAAAGAAGCAGAAAGAATTCGTAAAAATGCGGAAATTGAGGCGGATCGAATTTTATCTGACGGTCGGAAGCAGGTAGATCAGCTTCGAGAAAATGCAAAAAAGGAGGAAATGCAAACGCGAGATCGTTTGGTGAAGATGCAAGAGGCAGCCGATGAAAGAATTCTCAAGAGAGAAACTGCTCTAGAGGAGAAAGCGGATAAGATGGAGAAGGCAAAAGAAGAGTATGAGAAATCTATGACCGAGCTTGAAAAGCAGAAGTCAGAACTAGGAAAAAGCCTTTCAAAACAAGACGAAGAATTAGAAAAAATTTCTAAACTCACGAAAACAGAAGCGAAAGAAGAATTGTTGAAACGTATAGAAAAAGAAGCTTCTACTGAGCTTGCTGATACTTTGAAGATGAAAGTAGAAGCGATGGAAAAAGCCGCTGAAGAAGAATCTTCAAATATTATCGTTCAGTCTATCCAACGTTTTGCCGCACCGGTTACGGCTGAATCCACCATTACCGTGGTAAAGATTGACTCAGACGATTTAAAGGGACGAATTATTGGTCGAGAAGGACGAAATATCAATGCCTTCGAAATGATGACGGGAGTTGATTTGATTGTGGATGATACGCCTGGGACGATCACTATTTCTTGTTTCGATATGTTCCGTCGATATGTGGCAAAAGTAGCACTGGAAGAGCTCGTGAAAGATGGTCGAATTCATCCGTCCAATATTGAAGAGTATGTAAAAAAAGCACAAGAAAGTGCGGCTAAACTTATTTTGGAACTCGGGCAAAAAGCTTGTTATGAGTTGGGAGTGACTGGGTTTTCTGAGCAAATTTTGAAGCTCATCGGACGGCTCCGATTTCGTACTTCGTATGGGCAAAACGTTCTCCGTCATTCTATCGAGGTAGCTTACATTGCTGAAGCGATTGCTAATGAATTGCCCTCAGCCGATCCGGAGATTTGTAAAAAAGCCGGGGTGGTTCACGACATCGGAAAAGCCGTCTCTCATGAAGTGGAGGGGGGGCATGCAATCATTGGACGAGATATTCTCAAGAAATTTGGTGTAGACGAAAAAATTATTCTTGCGATGCAATCGCATCATGAGGACTTCCCCTACGAAACCATTGAGTCACGAATCTTGCAGGCAGCAGATGCGATCTCTGCGGCTCGTCCTGGTGCACGTCGGGAGACCATGGAGAAGTACATCAAACGTCTCAAAGAATTGGAATCAATTGCCAGTTCATTCACCGGGGTCGAAAAAGTATTTGCGATTCAGGCCGGGCGAGAGGTCCGTGTCTTTGTGAATTCTACTGAGGTGGATGATTTTACTTCTGAAAAGTTATCGTTTGATATTGCTCGAAAGATTGAGAAGAACTGTGAATATCCGGGGGAAGTAAAAGTGGCGGTGATTCGGGAAAATAGATTTGAAGATACAGCGAAGTAAGAAAGTGGAAAGTTGTAGGTTGTAAGTTGTAAGTAATTATTAAATCCCTACAACCTATTACCTACCACTTACAACCTTTGGATTCTGAGAACCAAATCGAGTTGTATTTTGAAATAAATTACTTCCTCCGCAATAGAAAATTTGAAGGGAGCGTTTTTGATTAACTCTTTTTGTGACTATGTAAACGTAAATCATTAAAATTTAATGAACAAAAAATGTTTGCATTCCTTTTAAGTGAGTATAAAATTTGTACAAATTTTAAATTTTAAAAATAGAAAATGGCAGAACAGCATGAAAAACCAGTTGTCGCTTCTGAAGTTTTGACACTTCGTGAAAGGGAGTGTCGGGTTGGAAAAATGCAGGAAGCACTCCAAATTCTTTGGGATTTGTCCGGATCTTTGCGGGATTTACAATCTCATCTTGGGCGAGAACCAGATGATTTACAACGAGCGAAGTTAAGAAAATTGGAAGATCAAGAAATGGCTATTTTACAAAGTCTAGGAATGCCAGTACAGCGAGAAGATTTAGAAAACAGAGAAACTTTAACTCAAATTTTATCACAAGTGGTTGATAGTTTGCACGAAGCAATGAAACATGAGATTTCGAATGCTTTTGAAACGCATCCGGAAAATACAAGAATTTTATTGGTAGTGGAGGAGTTTTGTGATCGAGCCTATAAAGCGAGTGATACAGATTTAAAGCCTTTATTAGAATTTACACGGAGAATGGCTTTTTCTCCTGAGGTAGTGAATCGTTCTGTCAGAGAAACTACTGGGCAAATGATGGATGGTATTTTTGGTAAAAAAGCTGCTTAATTTATTTGTAAAAAATATAAAAATATAAAATGGACGCTGTAATTGATCTGGATAGTTTGCACAAAGCATTGAAAGAAGAAGTTCCTGCATTACAGGAAGTGCCAGATAATCGATTGAGGGGAATATTGAATATCTTGCAAGATTTTCAGAACTGGGAGCAAATAAGAAATTTAGAAGACCCGGAAGGTCAAAAATATCTAGAAGGACGTTTGTTTGGTCTTTTTCAAAAACTAGAAGCCTCTCTTTCAGTCTACCCCTCCAGTATTTCAGCTCTGGTTGAACATTTTTTAGGAGAACTGAAACGAATTTATCTTACTTTTTTGTTAAGAGGTTTAATACCAGAAGAAAAAGCTGTAGAATTGGGAGTCCGTTTTGAAGAATTAGCTCAGGCAGAATATTTAATCCAGAAAAAATATGTGAGGCGATGGCGGATCATTATGGTCGAGAGATTATCGAAGTGTTAAATACAGGAGAAGAAGAGGCTGAGATAGAAAGAGAAACAGCAGAGGGGGCGACTTTTGAAGTTTTATTGGCCAATTATGTACAGCAATTTAAACACCTCGAAGAGTGGATATGCAAAATTAAAGAAACAGCAGATTTACAAAAAAGCTTAGAAAATAGCGGAAATGACACATTGACCGGCTTGCCAAACAGGCGTGCAGGAGTAGAGCAGTTATTGGAATTTTTGGGATGGTGGGGGTCTCCAGAGACAGAAGCTGCTTTGGCAGAAGGAGTTACTTCAAGGGTGTTTCACACCCAGAGGAGTGACCGAAGAATGATGGAACATCATCATAGACGGAAAGAAGTAGAAATGCCTATTCCTGAAAATGTAATGGTTATTATGTTTGATATTGATCATTTCAAAAGGTTTAATGATACTCATGGACATGAGATAGGAGATGAGGCTTTGAGGGAATTTGCTGAACAATTAAGAAAGTTTATTTTGGAAAATCCAGAGGCGGCCAAAGAAGGGGCAGTTGTGAGTCGTTGGGGGGGAGAGGAATTTTATGCAATGGTTCCACTTGCTCCAGGAGAAAATCCTGAGGCTTATCTTCAGAAACTCATTAATTATTTGCAGAATGTTTCCATTTCTATCAAGGGAAAGCCAAAAAAGATAAGAAGTTCGGCGGGGGTGGAGGTTCTTCCAAAAGAAGGAGCTCTGAAAATAAGAGAAGGAGTGGAGTGGGCAGTCAAGGAATTAGATGCAGTAGAGGAGCTATCAGATGAATTTATTACAATGTTGCAAAAATCAGATTCTCCTAATGTTGCTCGAATAATTTTAGAAGTATTAGTGAATCCTTATGAAGAAGCTATATTGAGAAAGGCAGAAAATCAATTACAGAGTGAAGGGGTATTGAAAGAAGAAGAAAAGGCAAGAACAATTCAAATAAATGATCGGGCACGTTCAATATCTTTATCGTCAGAAGAAACAGAAAGTCTTATAGGAAAATTTCGGGAAACAATTATACAAAATTTGGTTAAAGAAGGTTTTATAAATTCATCGGATGAATTTTTGTACCGAGCCAAAGGGGTCGAAGGTTTCGAAGTAGAGGGAGATAAAGATGATGGAAGGAATAGAATTTGTTTGAAAAATAAGGCAGGAGATCCAACATTTATTTATGCGGAAGGAGATGCGAGGACGATTCCTTATGAAAGGAGAGGAGGTGCTTTTGAGATTTAAAAAGATAGAAGTTCCCCATTGATCTTGTTTTTTAGTTTGATACCATTCATTTCCCATGGATCAAATTTTTTCGCAATTAAATGATAGACAGCAGGAAGCCGTAAAAATTCTTTCTGGCCCCCTTTTGGTACTTGCTGGAGCGGGAAGTGGAAAAACCAAGGTTCTGACGCATCGGATTGCCAATTTAATTGCCAACGGTGTGTCACCGGGAGAGATACTGGCGGTGACCTTCACCAATAAAGCCGCTCGGGAGATGGAGGGGCGGATCGAGAAACTTTTGGCTCAGATGGGGAGGGAAGAGTTGGGATTTTCAGAATCTGCTTTTTGGGGAGGGACTTTTCCATCCGCCAAGCCAGCCCTGGGAACTTTTCATGCCACCTGCGTTCGTATTTTACGATCTGACATCGAAGCATTGGAAGTGGGGATTAATTCGAATTTTGTGATCTTTGACACGGATGATTCACAGAAGCTCATGAAGGTGATCATGAAAGATAAGCACATCGATGAAAAAGAGATCAAACTGAAGGCCGTGATGGCCCATATTTCTGGAGCCAAAAATACCCTTGTCACTCCGATTAAGTACGAAGAAGAAGTGGAAGAAAATAAATTTACTCGAGCCGTAAAAACGCTCTATCCGATTTATCAACAGAGGCTCCGAGAGCACAATGCTCTGGATTTTGACGATCTGCTGCAGAAGACGGTGGAACTTTTCGAACAATGTCCGAAGGTGCTTGAAAAATATCGAAGCCGCTGGCAGCACCTGCTTGTCGATGAGTATCAGGATACCAACTTCGCCCAGTATCGATTTGTTCGCCTACTCGCCGATGAACACAAAAATCTCTGTGTGGTGGGGGATGATCACCAATCGATTTATTCTTTTCGAGGGGCGGATTTTAGAAATATTTTGGATTTCGAAAAAGACTTCCCAGAGGCGAATACTGTAAAGCTTGAACAAAATTATAGATCAACAAGCAACATCCTCGAAAACGCCAATTGTCTCATTCGCCACAATGAAACCGGAAAAGAAAAAAATCTTTGGACAGAAAATGAAACGGGGGATCCATTGGCCATTACCGAAGTGTACGACGAAAAGGACGAAGGGCGATTTATTTCTGAGCAGATCCGGGATTTGAAAGAAGCAGGAGCGGCGAGTTATTCTGACTTTGCCGTGCTCTACCGGATGAATGCCCAATCTCGTGCCATCGAAGAAAGTCTCATGAAAAATCAGATCCCATACCAGATCGTGGGAGGGACACGGTTCTTTGACCGAAGAGAAATCAAGGATGTGATTGCTTATTTGCGATTGATTTTTAACCCACGAGATGATGTATCCTTCCTCCGGATTATCAATGTACCAGGGCGAAAGTTGGGGCAGGCAACCATTGACCTCCTTCGGAAATACGCCGAAAACTACACGATGTCGCTTTTTGAGATTTTATCATCGATCGATGAAATTGAAGAATTGCCGGCGGCCAAAAAGCAGGTTTTGAAAGATTTTAAAGTGTTGATTGATGGGTTGCAGGAGATGGCGGGAGTGAGTGATGTTAGTACTCAAAATCCCTCACCCCTTCGGGGAGCTCCCTTTGATAAAGGGAGCGTAAATACGGACGAGAGCAGAAGCAAAATTGTGCCAATTTCGATCCTTCTTGATCGATTAATTGAAAAAATAAATTTCTTTGCGTATCTAGAGGACGGGACCAATGAAGGTGAAGAACGGATTAACAATGTGAAAGAACTTTTTTCAGTAGCAACCAAGTATGATTCGGCGGAAAATTCGTTGGCAGCGTTTCTCGAAGGAGTAGCTTTAATTTCTGACCTGGACAATCACGATAGTGCGGCGGATTCGGTGACACTGATGACGATTCACGCGGCGAAGGGACTTGAGTTTCCGGTGGTGTTTCTCCCTGGATGGGAGGAGGGAATTTTCCCCAGCAGTAATTCACAATTTTCTTTTGAAACGATGGAGGAGGAGCGGCGGTTGGGATACGTGGCGATCACCCGTGCTGAAAAAAAATGTTTGATTACTCATGCCAGGCAGCGGATGCTCTTTGGGCGGACGGATTATTCGGCAGCGTCCAAATTTTTGAGCGAATTGAATGATGATTGTGTAGAAAGAAAATCTTTTTCAGGGGGAAATACCGGTGGTTATTACCACCGTAGGGGCAATTCGCGAATTGCCCCTACAAGTACAGGTATTTCCAAGGATCCATTTTATCAACCAAAAAATAAAACTGAGGCAATTTTTGGCATTGCGGGGAATGAGACAGAATTCAATATCGGAGATCGGTTGCGTCATGCGGAGTTTGGAGAGGGGACGGTGATTCAGATCTCGGGGGATGTGTTGACGGTGGCTTTTAGCGGTAAAGAAGTGAAAAAGATTGTAGCGTCGGTGGCACCGATTGAGGTGATTAAATGAAGAAAGTAGTAAGTATTAAGTAGTAAGGAGTAACGGGAAAAATCCAAATTTTTATTCTGGAATTTGTTAGAAAAAAAGAATGAAAATTTGAGACGAAGAAATGATGGAATATTGAAGTATTCCGAAAACTTTCGGGATACGGAAATCGGAATCATTTCTGAGGATGGTGGAGCAAGTCGAACACACTTCAAACGCTTCGAACTGTTTATACACAATATTTCTCGGCACTCAAGGGATTTGTACGACCTTCGGGAGTCCTTACAGACAGTGCAACGAGCCGTGTCTATTCGGGGGAATTTTCCAAGACATAAAAATTTCGTGTATTGAAATTTGCATCTGCTCAAGATTCTATTAGTAATAGAACTATAGCAAACGCTAATGCTAACCGTATTTATCTGACTATGGGTAATCTGAACCAAAGGCTTTCTGGAGGAGGGAAAGGAGACAATGACATTCGAGGGCTAACGCAGACCATTCGGGAAATCGACCTAGCTGACAAAAACAGAAAGTTGAACGCCAAAAGGATGGATTGATGCGGATGGGCGTTCTATCGAGTACAATGAGAAGTTTTAGAGAGACGAATTCAAGGGAGAGTGCAGACAGCTTGTTTCTGGCTGTTTTTTGCTATGTGTGCTATGAATACGCCTAGATGATAGAAACTCAAGAAACTGCACAAAATTGCACACGTTTCACTTCAAAACAACTGAAGGCGATTGCGGTTCTATCCTCTATTCCATGCGAATACTCAAGGATTGAGGAGGTCGCAAAAAAGGTAGGGGTGTGCAGACGGACTCTGTACAACTGGTTTGAGGATGCCGACTTCAATAAGCGAGTACGAACCGAGCAAGAAAGAAACTTCGTGCGGTATGGCTCATTGGTACGTTCTGCTCATTTGAAGGGGATTATTGAGGATAGAAATCCACGCCTTATTCAGTTGTATTATGAGCGTGTGGAGGGATGGATGCCACGACAGGAAATCAAGGGGGAATCTAATCAACCTGTTATTCAATTCGCTGTTCCTCGTTCTCCGTTTATGACAGGGGAGGAAATGGCTAGGAAGCGAAGGGAAGATGAAAACAAAGAGTAGCGGAGTTTATGTCCACGCATGGACACAAACTCCACAGGGGAAGATAAATAATGCAAAGAGGCGATGGTCGGAATTAGAATTACTAATCGACCATCACCTTTGAATGTGCCATCAATTTTCGACAGCTTGCCCTCTCTTACATCCCGCTAAAAGCCAAGACAATTCCCGCCAAAATGAGGCTTGGCCAAGGAGGAATTCCTTTTAAACCGCTGACACCTGTTGCAACAATCAGACCGCCTGCAGCAATCGTCCCTAAATCCATCTGATTGAAAATTTCCATCTGATTTGCCCCTTATTTCAAGGTTGTTTGGGATTTTAGAATCAAGACCACTAAGTCGATGACGAATAATTCAACATCAAGTTGGTAGTCTTGTTCATAGCAGACAGGACATCCGAACTAGATTCAATTAGAAACAAAGAAGTTGAAAAATCAATTACAACGCTATACAAACGAATCAAGCACAGATAGATGTCTGCTAAAAACGAACTGTAAAAGAGCAAAGTCTTACCTACTCGACATTATAAGAATTTATTTTTGCTTGTCAATATTTTATTTATTCCTAGTGCTCCCGACTTACTCACCACCTCCCTCCATGCAACCCTACAAATACACCCTCCCCGAACCGCCCAAGCCTAAACAATGGGCTATCTACCCAAGACGTTCCTCAGACGAAGGCTCAGGAAAACAAAATAAGTCAGTGCCTGACCAACTCAAATTCTGTGGAGAATTGGCAGAGAAAGAGGGCATTATCGTACATCATGACTATATCTTTACTGAGAACGCCTCGGCTAAAATCGCAGGCAATCGCCCTATGTTCGACAAGCTGATACGTATGGTACAGGATGGAGAGATTGACGGTATCATTGCGTGGCATCCCGATAGATTGAGTAGAAACATGCGTTGATAAAATTCTTCTTTTCAAACCTCGTTGTGGGAGGCGGAAAAGTACATCAAATAAAGGTTAAACCCATTATTTAGATGCTTTTTGTTCAAGATGGTGGGTATGCCTGGACTTGAACCAGGGACCTCTTCCTTATCAGAGAAGCGCTCTAACCAGCTGAGCTACACACCCGTCGTCGGGATTGTATCCATACTTCCAGAAATTTCTAACGAAATTCTTTCAGTATTCCTAAATCCCTCCTCTCAAAATCCGACCTGTCCTTTGTTTTTAACTTTGTAGGTCGAATTTTGGAATTTTTTAAATCACAAAAAAGAACTCACCGATTCTAGAAATATTTAGTTTGGTGTCAAAATTTTTATACATTTTATGGATTTTTTATTTTTAATCATTAAAAATACGTCTGTGCAATTTATTCACTTAAAAATGATTTATTCACTTAAAAATGATGAAAAAGTTTTTGATCGGCTTCGGAGTAGTGGGGGCGTTGTTTCTCACAGGATGTGAGTGGGAGATGAAAAATTATGACGAAAAAGTAGAGATTGATAAATCTGGAGAGATTTTGATTACTTTTCCGGCGATTAATTTTGGTAAAACCTTTTATCTATCTGAGAGTAGAGCTCTGGAAGCCGAGGCGATTTGCACCGAAGATATCAATTATCTGGAGATCGAGATCGAGAGTCTCAGTACTGAAAAAAGAAATGTACTCGGTATGCCGACAACCAAGAATTGTAATTTTACCCTGCTTCCAGAAATGTGGTCAGATTATGGGGATGAAGTACGGGTGATTCTTCGTGGGATACACGAGGCAGAGGATTCAGAAATGAAAGAAAACATTTTTGAGGATTCTTTTCTTTTGAATTTTGATGAGGCAGTGGCTGGAGAGATTTCCGATAGTGCAGAGGGAGATCTGACTGATTCACTGACGGCAGATGCAGCAGAAAAATTAGTAGAAAAACTGGAGGCAGAAGTAATTTCAACCGAGTCAGGTACGACGTTTGAGGTTTGTGGGGCAAGTTTATCTGATTTTACCAATTACGTGTGGTATTACACTTTCCTCGATAGGATGATCGAAAAGAAAAGATATCATGCAGTAGAAAAAGCTACTTATCCGGAAACAAAAATAAGCAGTGGCAGCATCGATACAGTTTGTTATTCGCAAAACGGCAAACTTTTCCTTGCGATTGTTCCAGCTCGAGGGGATGGAAAAGGATTTCAGTTGCTCAGATTTCAGACAAAAGCGAGGGAGTTGGATTTAGCTGATCGAGATGATATTTTTCGAACCAATGTGCCTTTGGAAGCAGGAAGTGAAGCCCCTGAATTATGGCCGACTACACCAGCAACATTTGGAAAAAGAACAGGAGATGTTATCCGACTTTTTTCTCGGAATGGATATGATGCAAGTTGTCCGGGACATGCGAGTTTCTCTTATAATTTTGTAAAAAATCGTATCAAATTGGATCAAGCCTGTACGACATCGTATCAATAAAAAGGTTGTAGGTGTGAGGTTGTAAGTTGTAGGGATTTTTGAAACTTAGCAAACAAGAAGTTCTTGGGATTACCTTACTTACAACCTACAACTTATAACTTACAACTTTTTTATTTCTTTGGTACAAACTTACAGCTCGTGTCTGGAGCTGGGAATTTGTAGAGTATCGGGATAATCGCAAAACTACAGGCAAAAGTTTGCACGAGTCCATTGATCAGCCAACTGGCGATCATGATTTTTTCGATTGGCATAGTGAGCACAGTCATTCCAAGCCCTACTCCATGTACGAGAAGAAAAGCCAAAAGCGAAAATCGCCAAACTTTTTCCCAGAGCGGAGAGCCGCATCGGGGAAGTTTTTCGTGTAGGTATGAGAGAAGAAAGGCGTGAAAAATTTTCAATACCGCAAATCCAATAGTGAACTGCAACATGGTTTCTTTCATATCGTAAAAAAGATTTGGATTGTTGTAGACGTCTGCTCCGAGGATTTTCATCTCGATGGGTGCGTAGATGAGGAATGCCGCATACATCGCAGCAGCTCCGGCGAGGGAGGCGAGGGTGTACTTTTTCATATGTAAATAGTTATTAGAACTTAGAGCTTAGAACTTAGAATTTTGAGAAATAAAATCAAGATGACTTGTGAACCAACTTGCCATAAAGATAGGTACTGAGTAAGGTGCGGATACATTTTTTGATGATTTATCTCGATGCGGCGGCGACGACTCCACTTCATCCGGAAGTGAAAAAAACCATGGTGGAGACGATGGATGTCTTTGGCAATGACAATTCCAAACATGCCGTAGGATTTGAGGCACGGAAAAAATTGGAAGAATCTATGGAAAGGATTGCCACAGTTTTAGACGTGTCTCGAGATCAGCTGGTGCCGACCTACAGTGGGACAGACGGCAATCGAAAAGCGATTTGGGCCGCTCGCAAAAAGTTTGGGCACAAGGATTTATTTTGCAGTGCGGTGGAGCATTCTTCGATCAGTGATGAGATTTTGGAAACCAATTATTTTGATCCTCGAGATTTTTCCCGTATCTCGAGCAGTGCCAAATTTATTGCTCTGATGTCAGCAAACAACGAAACCGGAGCGATTTATCCGGCCGAAGTTTTACGAAAAAGATTTCCAGAGGCTCTCATTCTTCGAGATTATGCACAGACATTCGGAAAGGGAATCAAACCAGACTTTGAAAATTGTGATTTTGGGACTTTTGCTCCGCAAAAATTTCACGGACCGAAGGGGATTGGACTCCTCTACATCAAAAATCCGGAGCACTTCACCGATCTGGCCAAAGATACGCACACGAGAAATATTTTCCTCATCGCAGGGATGGCAAAAGCGTTTGAACTGCTGGATGACGAAACGCCGAAAAAGCTCAAAAAATGGACCGATCAGATTGAAGAATTTATTCGCACAAACATTTCCGACTACAAAATACACGAATCAAAAAATCCTCGCGTACCAGGGATTCTCAACGTAGCTTTCCGAGGTGTCCGTGGATCAGAGTTGATGACCATTTTATCAGAAAAAGAGGGGATTTGTATTTCCACTGGGTCGGCGTGCACCTCAGATGTGCTCGGTCCTACGCGAGTGATTCAGTTTATCGAAAAGGACCCCAATTGGCAGTTTCCGATTCGGATTGGTTTGCACAGCTTTTTGACGGATGCGGAGGTGACAGATTTTTGTGCAATTTTGGAACACTACGTGGGGGAGTTGAGGAGTAGGAATTTTTAGGAAAATTAAAGGAAGATTGTTTTAAGTCTTTTGGTTTGAAATGAGCTAGTTCAAAACGTTTCGAACGGGGTTATCCGCCTATGGTGAAAATGGCAAACCCCGTCCGGCTTAAGGAATTTCTAGATTTTGAATCAAGGATTCCGATCGTAATTTTTGGGGAATTAATGTTTTTTTCTTTCATCTACAACTTTAACTATTATTTTTTCATTTGGATCTACTCCCACCTCTTCTAATGGCAAATCAAAATGTTCAGCTGCCAAACGAAGAAAGAATAAACTAAATTTTCCTATTTCTTGCAGTCCTGAAATAACCTTTTGTATCATTTCTTGCTGAAGCTGAGGGTTATGTTTTCTCCCAAAACCTGCTGCTAATTCTTTTAACGCACCATTAACAATAGTTATTTCTCCTTTTTTAGCAGCCCTTAATAAAATATCACAAATTCCCTCCATTGCCTCCTTTACTTCCCGTTCAGAAGCTACTTGTCCTCGACGAACTTCATCTATTTTATCCTCTATCTGCCTAATTGTTTTTTCAATTTCTGCTAATTTATCCACCTCGGTAGAATCCACAATTTTTCCAATTCGAAGCCGATAAAGCTCTTCCATTTTTTTTACTATGGCTTGAGCAATAACATCACTAGTCTTTGCTCCAAATTTTTCCAAAACCCTTCTCTTGTTTTCTTCCCATTCTCCTTCTTTCCCTTTCGGAAAAATCTGATCTACAGAAACACTTGTGATTAATTCTAAAGCTCTAGTTTTTGGCTTCGTCATAAACTGATTAAAAAATTCAACCGGATCACTAAGATTTTGAGGAGCTTTCGGCATTTGGGGCCTTTTTTGAGGCCTTCCTAAATTTTTTGGTATTCTCATTCTTAAAACATAAAAACAAAGACAATGTAATTAAAAAAATAAAAAAGTCAAGTTGTTTTTTTTTGATTTTTCCTTTTTTATAGTCACCTCGTTTCTCAATCTAAAATAGTTTTTATGAACTTTGGACTTATCTCTGATGGCAACCGACGTTGGGCCAAGAAAAATGGATTTGAAAAAAAAATCGGGCATCAAAAAGGTTTTCGAGCAATAAAAGATATAATATTTCCAGTTCTCTACGATTCACTGGATTTCCAAGCTTTCACGGTCTATGCTTTTTCTACGGAAAACTGGAAACGTTCTCCGGGGGAGGTGAAGTATTTGATGGAACTGTATGCCCAGATTATCGATGAATGGTTACCAGAACTTATCGAAAAAAAAGTACAAGTAGTACATGCCGGTCGAAAAGATCGAATACCCAAATTTTTAAAGGAAAAAATCGAAGAAGCTGAGGAAAAAACAGTGAAAAATAAGGATTTTACCATTTATTTTTGTTTGGATTATGGAGGGCGAGATGAGATTGTCCGTGCGGCAGATCAAGGGAAAATTGAAAAAAATCTGGAAGTGCCCGATCTGGATATTATTTTACGGACCGGAGGAGAGCGGCGTATTTCCAATTTTTGTATTTGGCAGGCGGCGTATGCGGAGTTTTTTTTTCTTGATAAATTTTTGCCAGAGATTGAGAAGGAAGATGTCGAAGAAGTTTTAGAAGATTTTTTGGGACGGGATCGGAGGCAGGGGGAATAGCAAGGAAACAGGAAATAGGAAATAGGAAAAATTTATCCCTTCTAGCTTTTAGCCATCTTCCTTTAAATTAAGGGAAGGGCAGTTGGAAAAAATTTTTTTATGTGTAAAATTAAGCTATGAAAACGCTTTTGATCGGTAATTTTGGGGCGAAAAATCTGGGAGATGAGCTTATTTTGAATGCCGCACTGGAGAAATATCCGGATTCAATCGTGATGACCAGTGATTCTGATTTTTCTCAGAATTTTTGTGAACGCCAGTTTGAAACGGTTGCTTTTTATCCGGCAGGATTTCGCAGTTATTTTCGTTATTTGATGCACCGGAAGGTTTTTGCCGATCTCAAAAACAAAGTTGATCAAGTGGTTTTTCCTGGGGGAGGGCTTTTTGCGATCAAGTTTCGAGCGGTTTTTCTTTGGTTTTTGGTGTTTCGTCAGGCAAAAAAATTGGGGAAGCCCGTTATTTTTGAAGGGCAGGGAATTGATAAAAAACTTGGGATGGTATCTAAACTTCTAATTCGCTCTGTTTTTACCCATTGTAAAAGTGTAGAAACTCGGGACAAGGCTTCAAAAGAGGCTTTGCGATTTTTGGTTATCAAAGATGTGAAAGTAGCTGAAGATGCGGTAGCGGCTTTTCTTCCCACACAAAAATGGGGAGAAGGGGATAAAATAGCAAAAGACAAATTAGTGTTGATTAATGCACTTTCAAAGATTAGTTCAAAAACCTGGAATGAAATTCAGGAAAAATATCCGGGGTACCGAAAAGTCTTCGTGGCTTTTCAAGCTTCTGATAAAAAATATGTCCCCGCAGAGCTGAGTCGAGAGGTCGTTTTTCCTACTTCTAAGACCGAACTTTTTTCACTTTTTTCGAGAGCAGAAGTAGCGATTGGAGAGCGATTTCACTTTTTGATTTTGGGGGAATTTTTCTGCAAAGCCCAAAATACTTTTAGCCTAAAAAAACCGTACGCAGAGAAGGTGGCCAATTTTGTAGCAGAAAGGGATATTAAAGTTTGGGAGTCAGGGGACTAAATTTTGCAAGGATTGGTTGTTTTATTCTGGCGATAGCAATTTTTACATCAGGGAGAAAATTTTCTCCAAGAGGCCCACGGATATCTTTTGAAATACATTTTTCATAGAATTTTAGAGCTTTTTTGTAATTTTTTAAACCTTCGTGACACTGTGCTATACGAAAGAGAATCCCGGCTGTTTCTCCGGATTCTTCTAGTACTTCTTCCAGCATTCGGAGGACGGTTCTGTGTCTTCCTTTTTGCACTAGCAGGAGACAGGCGGTTCCAAACGCTGTTTCTTTTTTTTGGAGGGGATCCTCATTGTCGTTTATGGGAGTTTCAGTATGAGGAATATGAGGTTTTGGGCCGGTGATTACTGCTATGAATTTTGTTCTGTAAAAAATAGCTGTTTTGTGTGCATTGAGATCAGGAGTTTTTTCGACCACGATATCTTTCAATTCGAGCCCAGAGGGAGCATTTTCTGTGCGATCCATTTTTGTTTTTATTTTTGTTTTTGAGAAAAAAGTTTGGAAATTTATAGCTGGCTACCGACGATGGGTCAAATAAAAAAGTCGCCCGCGTGGTGGTGAGACGACTTTTGGTAGTAGATTTTAAGTCTGTTTAAATGCCAGCGAGAACGATTGAGGAGTTTGTATTACTTGAATTATCACGACAATAATTTACAACAGCATCAAAAATTCTTTTTGAAGTTTGGCTGGCCCAAGCTAATACTGGGTGACCCTCTTTAAAATTTAGAGATTTTTGGAGTTTTTCAATATCTGCTTCCACTCTTTTTAAAGCAGTTTTGGCTACGGGGGCGGTTTTACGATAGCTGCCTCCTACGCCAGAGGCTGATTGTTCGTAGAGGTGTTTTGCTTTTTCAAGGATCATTAATTTTCTTTCTGGATCATGTTGATTCTCATAAAAAGCCATGACTTCATGGGCTTGGGCTTGTACTAAGAACAATTCTGAATGAGGTTTTCCACCCATTAGAATTTGGGATTTCATAGCTAAGAGCAAAGCACTTAATGCATATTCAGCTCTGGAATCATCTTGTTCTATTACTGCAAATTCCTTTTTTATAACTTCTTTCATCAGGCCTTTTGCCCACCGAAATAAATCATGAGCGGTGTGATGTGGTATGGCTTCAATTATATCTTTTGCTGTATAAGCTTTGTCAAAAGGGAATGTGATTTGATGTAAATCATGATCCGGTGAGGTTATTTTTTCTGCCATTTTAAAATAAGGTTAAAAATTAAAAACTATGTTGTGTATAATTATTTTTACAAAATTGTCAAATTATTTTTTATAAAAATTGAATTGAGGGTAGGAGTTTTTTATTTGCTCCGATAAAAAAAGTAAGCAGTTTTGGTTGTATTTTTAGCTTATCTATGGTATAATGATTAGATATATTGAATTTTAATTATGACCAAATCAGCTACTGTCCGCAAAATTGAAGAGGAGCCAGAGATGCTTTCTGCAGCGAATGATAACGAGATTTTGGCAGAGACCAAAGAAAAACCGAGTGAGGCTACGGAGGAGACAGTGGATTCTCATCTCGTCCTTCGTGAGACAGATTCGGAGATGTTTGGCCTTCAGAGAGAAATTGCAAAAAGCAGCACGCTCTTTCGAGATGCAGAGAAATTAGCTCGAGAATCAGAAATTGATGTTTCTGAAAAAGGCTGGGAAGGGAAATTAGCCCGGCGACTTGAAAAAGTAAAACACAAACTGGCTTTTGTGAAAAAAGGAGAAGAAAGTACAGAATCTTTGAGATCTTCATTTGAAGAAGCAGTGGATGAGTTTGGAGAAGCAAATGAGATGGGGCACTATCGGGCCAAAAAAGTTAATTTTGAAAATGTAAAAAATTTGTTAGCCAAAAATTGGGAAAAAACAGAAGGGGAGTTTTTTCTTCTTCGTCCTTTTTTATTTCTCAAGAGCCTCGTTGCCGATAGTCTGAAATGGAAAGGGGTACAGCGATATGAAAAAGAAATCGGTTTCTACAAAAAGGCTCAAGAAAAGGGTGGAGCACTGAAAGATTCTGTAGAAAATTTTAGCGAAAAAGTAGGAGAAGGGGTGGAAACGGCCAAAAAAGCACGAGAAACATTAGCTCACAATCCAGCTGCCATCGAGAGTGTTCGAATCCTCAGGGCAAAATACAAAGAAAAAATGCATCAGATCACGATGGATGCGAGAACTGGAAAAATTTCTCCCAAAAAAGCTGCGGAAAAGATCAAAAACCTAACGGCTAGCATTGCAAAGGATGGTATAAAAAAGGGGAAAATGGAGTTTTATACCCAGGTAAAAAGAAAAAAATTCCCGGGTCTGACCCTCAAAACAACGGGGAAATTAATGGCCATCGAGGTTCTCTCTCGAGGGATTTGGGAAGCGGTGGCACAGGGGGATTTTGGAGTTTTTCCAGAAACCATCACAGATTCTAATGTTTTGGTAGAAGCGGTTCCGATCGTGGGAAGTTTTAAGAGTGGATGGCGGCTTTTTCAAGATAATGGGGACCCTCTTTGGGCGAAGTGGGCGGATTTTGGGCTAAATTTAACTGGAGATGCCATATTTGTTGTAGGAGCGATAGGAAGTTTGGCTACTTTTGGTGCGACTGGGGCAGCTGGTATTGCTACGAGGGTTGGTGTGGTGACTGCAGGACGAGAAGCCATAAAAAGTGCGGTGACCAAACAAGCCCTCAAAGAAACAGTTAAAACTTCTGTGAAAACCGTTGGGAAATACAGTCTTTATTCTCTCGCAATTCAGACGGCTCTCGAAAAAGCCTTCCCAGAAGGGAAAATCACCAAAGTCGCTACCGACGTTGTTCTCAGCCGACTTTCCCCAGGGCAGAGGCAACTTTTGGAAATCGGGGGAACAACTTTTTAAATAATAAAAAAATGCATCTCAAAGGACTGACATCTCGTGAAGTAAAAATCCGTACCAAGGAGTACGGAAAAAACGTACTATCTACCAAAACAGCAAATCCGTGGTACAAGATTCTGGGGCGACAATTTACGGATCTGCTTGTTTTGATCTTGGTTGCTGCAGGAGGCGTCTCATTTTTTCTCGGAGAAGAGACCGATGCCATGGTGATCCTGGGGATCGTTCTGCTCAATGCGGGAATTGGATTTTTTCAAGAATTTCGGACAGAGAAGACGCTGCAGGCACTTAAAAACATGATTCATCCAGAGATTGAGGTGGTGCGAGACGGAGAAGCTCAGTTGATATCTACCGAAGATTTGGTTCCAGGAGATATTGTGATCATCCGCGAGGGGGACAAGATCCCCGCGGATGGGAAATTATTGGAGGCACATTCTTTGAAAGTAGAGGAATCAGCCCTCACGGGGGAGAGTGTTCCGGTGGAGAAGTTTGCGGGAGACGAAGTCTTCATGGGGACCGGAGTAGTGCTGATGGGGACATGTGTAGTGCACGGGACGGGGGTGATGGAAGTGGCCAAAATCGGAATGGATACTCGATTTGGTGAAATCGCCAAGTTGGCCACAGAAACCAAAGATCAAGCTTCGCCCCTTCAAAAAGAACTGGCCCACATGGGTGTTTTCGTGACCAAGGTGACGGGTGTGATTTGTTTACTCCTTTTTGGGATGGGGCTCTGGCGTGGATCTGATCTGCTCGAAAGTTTGCTTTTCTCTGTGTCCGTGGCGATTGCCGCGGTACCGGAGGGATTGCCGACGACGATCACAATTGCGTTGGCATTGGGAGCCACGATTTTGACTCGCAAAAAAGCAATTGTAAAAAAACTTTCTTCCGTGGAAACCCTGGGGGCAGTGACCACGATTTGTTCGGACAAAACCGGAACCCTGACCAAAAATGAGATGACCGTGCGAGAGATTTACCTCGCGGATCGATCGATTTTCGAAGTGTTTGGGGTGGGGTATGATCCTAGGTCAGGAGGGATCGACTTCCTCGGAGGACGAGAGGGAGTTCGTGAGAACACTGGGCTTCTGCAGGAACTGCTCGAGATCTGCCACAAGTGTAACGATTCTTCGCTGACCAAGGCGGGAGGACGGTACAAAATTCTTGGAGATCCGACCGACGGAGCATTACTGACCCTGGCGGCGAAATATAAATTTCTCCAAAAAAATAAGGGTTGTGAATTTCTAAACGATAAAATTGATGAAACATTTCCTTTTGATTCTGGACGAAAAATGATGTCGGTGGTTTCCCAGGGAAATGTACTGGCCAAGGGATCTCCAGATCACGTGTTGGCCAAATGTACGCATTGGACGGACGGAAAAAAAGTACATCGGATGACGCCGGCCAAACTCAAAAAAATCAAAGCCCACTACGAACGAATGGCGAAAAATGCCCTGCGAGTGATTGCTTTTGCGAAGCGTCCAGTGGGGAAAAATGAGAAATTCAAAAGTGAGGCTGATACCGAAAAGAAGCTCATTTTTGTAGGACTAGTCGGGATGATTGATCCACCTCGAGAAGAAGTAATTGAAGCGGTAGAAGATTGTCATAGTGCCGGTATTCGGATTGTTGTAATCACCGGAGATTATGGGATCACCGCCAAAGCGATTGCCGGAGAACTGGGGATTACGGAGGGACGAGAGACTGTGATTTTGACCGGAGAAGAAGTAGAGAAGATGTCCGATAAAAAAATAAAGAAACTCCTCAAAGATCGAGAAAAAGCGGTGATTTTTGCACGTAGTTTACCGGCTCAAAAAATGCGGATCGTCTCACTCCTACAATCCATGGGAGAGATCGTGGCGATGACAGGGGATGGGGTCAACGATGCTCCGGCCCTGAAGAAGGCCGACATCGGAGTGGCGATGGGGATCACGGGAACCGAAGTGTCGAAAGAGGCTTCGACCATGATCCTGACGAACGATTCTTTTGCGTCCATCGTGACGGCCGTGGAGGAGGGGAGACGGATTTATCAAAATCTTCGGAAGTTCGTGTGGTTTATTTTCTCTTGTAATGTGGGAGAATTGGTCGTTATTTTCTCGGCCATTTTATTTCAATTTCCGTTGCCTTTGACGGCCATTTTGATTCTCTGTATCGATTTGGGGACCGATATTTTACCAGCGATTGCACTGGGCGTGGATACGCCGGAGCGAGATCTGATGAAAGAAAAGCCCCGAGATCCAAAAGCAAAAGTTATGAACAAAAAATTTGTTCTTGATTTTCTCATGATGGGATTTTCTATCGGGATTGCGGTGACAGGAGCATTTCTCTGGACTGTGTTTGATGACGGATGGGTGTGGGGAGGGGAGCCACATTTGCATTATCCGCATGCGATGACGGTAGCGTTTACTTCTCTGGTTTTTGTCCAGCTTGTGAATGCCTTTTCGGCCCGAAGTTATTTTCAATCTATTTTTCGACAAAACCCGTTTTCCAATCACTTCTTGATTGTGGCGATCTTCACTTCGATTTTGATGGTACTGTTGATGCTTTATGTACCATTTTTGAATTCTATTCTAAAAACCGTGCCGCTCAGTCTGGCTGACTGGGGTGTAGTGGCGGTGGCTTCATTATTGCCGTTGGTGGTGGTGGAGATGCGGAAGATGGTGGTGAGGAGAAGTTTAGCAATTACAAATTAAGAATTACAAATTACAAATTTTAAGTCATCCTGGCTTGTCCAGGATCTGATCCTGATAGCACAACAGAAGGGATTCCGGGCAAGCCGGAATGACTATTAATATTCCACTTTCTTTCTTTCTTTCTTTCTTTCTTTCTTGAAAAAAACTTTTGACTTCAGAATCAGAATTGAGGGATAATGAAGGAAAGTTGTAAGTTGTAGGTGGAAAGTAGTAGGGCTTTAAGGAAACTCTGTGAAAGTCGTTTATAGCGAGTGTGTAAGGATTTTAGCTG
>CAYFOO010000019.1:0-22287 GCA_964344775.1 uncultured Candidatus Peribacteria bacterium | reverse complement strand
CAGCTAAAATCCTTACACACTCGCTATAAACGACTTTCACAGAGTTTCCTTAAGAGAACTCTAAGAGCCTGTCCATGAGACAGTAAAATATCTTTATTAAAAAAGCAAGTTAACATAAATACGAAAATAGATCATTCTATATTTATGAATCACGAACGCCGAAGATTTCTTACAAATGCAGCAACTGGAATAGTTGTTCTAGGAACTTTTGGTCCTGTCTTCAGTGGTCTGGGTTGGATAAATTACCCAAAATTAGAACACACTCCCGAACGCATAATTCAAGGAGAAAAAGAAGCCCTCGTTCTCATTCGGTCTTTTTTTCAAGATATTGAAACAATCCGATCAGAAGTAAAAAAAATAAAAATCCCAGACCGTGATTGGATGTCTGGAAGAGCTTATCCTGCTGTCATAGATGCTCTGTCGAACCTTAATCATGCTTCTGATGAAGAATTACTACAAAACGCTGACTCCTTCATAAGAATTGCTCACTCACATTTAAAGACAATTATCAACGGGCTTCTAGATCCAGAAGAAAAAAACAAGGCAGGCAATACTTTGATTCGCCTTAATTTTATCAAAGAACAAATAGAAACAACGATAAAAAATACCAAAGAAGCCCGAAGAGCGTGGGAAATTAGTATAACAGACGAAGTAGCCAGAAGAAAAGAACTTATTTTTTCTAGGATCAGATTCGAATAAAAAAATTAAAGCTGGACTGGGTTTGCCATTTTTATTACAAATAATTAAGCCCGTCCAAAACGTTTTTGTCATTTTTTATAAAAAAAACTTGAAAATATCACAAAAGTTGTATAAAATAACAGCATATAAACAACTTTTATGCCAACTGCTCAAAAACGAATCCGAAAAACCATCGCTTTTCCAGAGGAAGTGCTAGCGATTTTAAGACAAAAAGCTCAAAAACTGGGGCTTTCCACCGTCGATTATATTCGATTTATTGTTCTAAAAGAAGCCGAGGGATTACGTGACATCAATGGTTTCACTCCACAAAAAGCCAAAGAATTAGAAGAAGCAAAAATTGAAGCAAAAAACTCAAAAGGCTTTTCCTCCGTTGAAGCACTAATGAATGATCTAGATTCATGAAATATACTTTCTTTTATGCCAAAAAATTCAAAAAAGGATATAAAAAAATCAGCAAGAATCCTTTTTTTAAGAAGACCCTACTAGAAAATTGTTTGCAAAAACTAGCGAGTGAAGGAAATTTAAAAGGTAATTTTTATAATCATAAACTTCAGGGAAAATTTGAAGGATGCTTTGAATGTCATATTCAACCAGATGTACTTCTGATTTATGAAGTTGATAAAAATGAAAGAAAAATTAGTCTATTGGGGATAGGATCTCATGCAGATCTCTTTGGATAAATTAAAAATCATGAAAGTCGAAATCTACCGAATTGATCGAGAACTCCCCCTACCAAAATACGAAACCGAAGGCAGCTTTGCCTTTGATTTTGTCGCGAGAGAAACCACGGAGATTTTACCAAGTAAATTTGGACTGATTCCCGGAAATGTCATCGTCAAATGCCCACATGATCATGCTCTTTTAATTTTGCCACGAAGTTCTACTCCAAGGAAAAAATCACTCATGTTTCCCCATTCCGTCGGTCTGATCGACCACGACTACTGTGGAGAGGATGATGAAATCCTGATCCAGGTTTATAATTTTTCAGAAGCATCTGTCACCGTCGAACGAGGCGAACGCATCGCCCAAGGACTTTTTGTGAAGATGGCCAAAGCAGCCTTCCACGAAATCGAAGAAATTAAAAGTGGGTCTCGGGGCGGATTTGGTAGTACCGGAGTCAATTAAAAGGAATCTATGTCATTCCGGCTTGACCGGAATCTGATCACTTGTGCACAACTTTCGGGATCCTGGGCAAGCCAGGATGACCACAATTTTTTTAGAAATTAAAAATTAAAAATCCAAAATTACTCATTATTCATTGTTGTCCCATCCATCCAGACCACATCCTCCCTCCCCCTCCACCAGGTCAACTGCCGTTTTGCATAATTCCGATTTCGTTTTTGATTGGCTGTGATGGCTTCTGCTCGTGTAATTTTGCCATCTAAAAAATCTTTGATTTCTTGGTAGCCAAAGCTGGTAAAAGCGGATTTCGTGATTTTGTATTTTTCCATTAGTTCCGCCGTCTCCTCGATCAGCCCTGATTCAAATTGCTGAACCGCCCGCTGATTTATCCGCTCATAAAGAATTTCTCGATCCCACTGAATTCCGATCTTCAAAACCGGAAATTTTGGTTCTCCTTTTTTGGTAGATTTTTCATCTTTCTTGTCTGCAAAAATGTAGTTTTCACTCACTGCATCCAGCCACAGCATCGTCCCTCCACAGAGGATAGGAGTATTCCCTCGCGATTTAATTTCTTCAATTGTTTGGAATGCATACTGCTGAAAGTCATACACAGAAAATTCCTGATCCGGCATCAAAATATCAATCCCATGATGCGGAATCCCCTGCATTTCTGATTTGGAAATCTTGGCTGCGGAAATATCAATATCTCGATACACCTGCCGAGAATCCACGGAAATTATTTCCGTATTTTCAAGTATTTTTGCCACTTCAATCGCAAAATCCGACTTCCCACTCGCTGTTGGTCCCAAAATTTCAATCACTCCCTCTGGATATTCGGAAAGAAAGCTTTGAATCTTTGCTAGAATTTCTGATTTGGAAAAAAGTTGCATCGCAGGTAAAGTGTTAGCACAAATTTGTTTAAAAAGAAAGTTAGAAGTAAGAAGCAAGGAAAAAAACAAAAAACTAGAAATTTCTGGAAGTATCGAGACAATCCTGACAAGACCTCATAGTTTAATGGAAAAACAACTCCCTCCTAAGGAGTAGATCCAGGTTCGATCCCTGGTGGGGTCACCACTCGATAAGATTGCTTTTTCAGCACTTTTCTGCTAAAAAATGATCACCATATGAAAAAGTATCAACCTTCGCAAAAATCTAAAACTTCTACGAAGCTTCAGCCTTCGCCAAGGCTACGGCAGACAGGAAAAACTAATTTTCGCTCCATCGCGATTTATTGTCACAATAAACCGGAAAAAGAGCAGGAAGAATCAGCTTTTTTGCGGGACCTTTTGCGATATCTGCACCAACAAGGAGTGGAAAATGTCCATGGAGATGTTCGAACTATTTCAATGCTAAAAAACACGATTCCCCTGGTCGATGACGAAGAAAAATATGATCTAAAGATTGGGATCGGCGGAGATGGGACGATCCTCAAAATGATGCGGACCTTACAAAAAAAAGATGGTCTTTTTTTGGGAATCAATTTTGGGACACTGGGATTTCTCTCTGAATTGAATCCAAAGAATGCCATGAAAGGAATCAAACAAATCTTTGACGGAGACTTTCACACTGATGAAAGAATGCTCCTGAAATGTTTCGTCTATCGAAAAAATAGAAATGGGGAAAAAGAGAAAGTTTTCAGGGCCTACTCCCTCAACGAAATTGTGCTTGGTCACGGTGGCATCGCTCGACTCACCAATTTTCAGGTAAAAATAAATCGAAGATTCCTCTCCACTTATCGAAGTGATGGATTGATTTTTTGTACACCCACCGGATCCACGGCTTACTCTCTCTCCGCTGGTGGCCCGATCGTTGGACCAAATCTGGAAACGATACTCCTCACTCCAATCGCCCCACACACGCTCTCTCATCGGCCAATTTTACTTCCAGATAACCGAACTATTCACATCAAATTTGATGCTCGCGTAGACTCCATCGGCATCACCATCGACGGTCAGATTCATTTCTCAGCCAAACCAACCGATGAAGTCTCTATTCAACGAGCCACCCGAACGGCAAAATTCATCCGGCTCAAAGAAGCACACTTCTTCAAAACGCTCAGAAATAAGATGGGTTGGGGAGAGAATGGAGGTCGACGGGTGAAGTAAAAAAGTTGTAAGTTGTAGGGAGCTTTTTAATTTTGGATTGACTGTATAAGGCCATACAACATTCTTCCGACTTTTTCATAATCAATAATCCATTTTTGAGCTAGGTCTTCTTTGATGTAACTCAAGTCTTTCAAGAAATTTATATGAACAATTGTTTCATGTTTTGATCCTACTGCCATCCATAAAAATCGTTTGTAATCTTTTTCAAAAGCTCTTCTCCCATATCCTTCTGCGATATTCGTGGGAACAGATTTTGAAGATCTACGTACCTGATCTGCTAAATCAAATTGAATTTCTCTTGGGAATTTTAGAGATTCTTTGTGAATTTCTAGTGCCAATTTATAAGACAACTGATACACTTCTAATCCTTCATAATTATTCTTCATTTTGCAAAGGTTGTAAGTGGGAAGTTGTAGGTTGTAAGTAAATTTATAATGAATATAGCTTAATCCCTACAACTTACAACCTATAACCTACAACCTTTTCATAAAACTCCGTTGCAAACCCGTCCGTCATCCCCGCAATATAATCACAAATTCTTCGTTCTACTTTTTCGTCTGGAAGAAATTTGTCCGGCATTTTTTCTGGATGTTTCCGAAGGAAATCAAAAATCACCGAAATCACTTCCTGTCCCTCCTGAGTCATCTTTTCGATTTCCGGGGCCTTATAGTATCGCTCAGTGAGAAATATCTTCAGTGCACGAAACTCTGGAAAAAACTGAGGCAAAAAAGTAACGATTCGATTTTTACACTTCTGTACGTCTGATAAAGTTTGAATACTATTTTTGTTCAAATTCTCTTCGGTATCAGCGGCAATCTTTCGAAAAAGATAACGAATCATGTATCTCAAAACTGTTGGCCGGTGTTCTTTTTCTTCAGCAGAAAGGTCAGCTGTGGCTGCTTGAAAAATGGTCACTTCCTCCAGATCCGTACTGGTAAAAAATCCGCCTCGCAGTCCATCCGTCAGATCGGCCGACAGATACGCAATCTCATCGGAAATATCGACTAATTGTGATTCCAAGTGCGGAGAAAAAATCGGATCCCCTCCAGGGCGGTCAAAGAACGTCTCATGTTTTTGGATTCCCTCTAAGACCTCGTGGCTCAAGTTTAGCCCTTGAAATTTTGGATATCGACGTTCGAAATGTTCCACCACGCGGAGACTCTGTTCGTTGTGATCGAAGCTCGATCCCACTTCTTTCATTTTCTGATCCAGCATTTCCTCTCCCGCATGACCAAAAGGCGGATGTCCTAGATCATGGGCCAAAGCCACCACTTCTGCCAGATCTTCATTCAAATGTAGTTGCCGAGCCAAGTCTCTCGCAATCTGTACTACTTCCAACGTATGGGAAAGGCGGTTTCGAAAATGATCCCCCACACTCGGCGTGACGACTTGCATCTTCCCCTTCAGCCGACGAAAAGCCGTCGTGTGAATCACCCGATCCCGGTCCCGCTGAAAAGGCAACCGATTTGGATCTGGCTCTTCATCATACTTTCGTCCTCGAGAATCCGCATTTTTTTGTGCAAAATCCGCCAGATTTCCGTCCACTACTTTCCAGAGATTAGCACCATCTAGTTTTCTCATATAAATTAAGTTTTAATTTTTCTTGTTATCTCGTCGTCTCGTCAACTCGTTATCTTGAGATTTAAAGTATCCCAAAATCCCCCATCCCTAGTAGTCCAATGATCAGCCCAATCACGCCCGCTCCCATCCCAAAGATCCAAAATCGTATCACGATCTGTGTCTCCGACCATCCCTTGACTTCGAAGTGATGATGAATCGGGGCAATGAGGAAGAGCTTCCGCTTGAAGTGTTTTTTCCAGAAGAGTTGGAGCATCACCGACAGTGTCTCCACGATAAAAACTATGCCCACGATAATGAGTACGAAGAGTGCATTGGTCAGCATTGCGATTACCCCTAGGGTTGCTCCCAAAGCCAAACTCCCCGTGTCTCCCATGTAGATCTTGGCCGGCGGGGCATTGAACCAAAGGAAGGAGAGTAAACTCGCCGCCACAATCGCACAAAAAGCCGACAAAATCGGTAATCCATAAAAATAAGAAATCACGGCAAAGACACTGTAACCCGAAACAAGCAATCCTCCGGCTAACCCATCCAATCCGTCGGTTAAATTCACTGAATTGGCCGTTCCCACGAGGACAAAAACAAAGAGCGGAAAGTACCACAGTCCAATATCAAAATCCCCCACTCCCGGCACGTGGATAATCGACCACTCGAGTTTGAAGGCGAACCAAAAAGCTCCAAAAACGGCAAATGCGACCAATGTCCAAAACTTCACTCGTGCCGACAGACCTTTTTGGGCAGAACTTTCTCGGATATTGAGAAAGTCATCGATCACTCCCAGCAGTCCCACGATCGCCAGAGTTACAATCGGCAGATACGTCTCCCCTCTGTTCAAAATGGAATGGTCGATGAAACCGAAATAGGCCAAAAGCCTAGAAATCAGCACGGTCAGTAAAACAGAAGCAATGATCACCACTCCTCCCATGGTCGGTGTGCCAGATTTGTGTGCGTGCAGTTCTTGGAAGAGTTTGGCTGCTCCTCCGGACAAGCCCTCCTGTCGTATTTTTTGGGTGAGTTTGTAGTTTTGCACGAACTGGATGAATCTCGGGAAAATGAGAAAACTAATGAGAAACGCACAGGCTGCAAAGGCAAAGATTTCAACCAGGTTGGCAATGTGGATGGAGTTCATGACACACAATTTTTATCACAACAAAAAATAAAAAGCGAATGAAAACAATGGAAGAACTTCCTCTCCCCTCGCGGGAGAGGATTGAGGTGAGGGGGATATTTTTTATGGGGATTCCAAAATATCATGATCACCGACTCTTCGAAACAAAATTCCTTCTGAAATATACTCAAACGTGGCCCGAAACTTCATATTAATCGATAATTCCCAAATATTCTCAGTACCTTGTAATTTTTTAAGTCTGAGAGAGGGATGTCTTTGATCTTTTTCAAAAAGCTCAACTTTTTCATAGAAACGCCCCTGAATTTCTGAAGAAAGTTTTTTGTAATCTTTTTTAAATTTTTCTGAACGTAAAAATTTCATGAATTTAAATCAGCCATCAACTCTTCTGCCGAATCAAAACTTTTTATTTTTCCTTCTTTTTTTTCTTGTTCCACTTCTGGATCCGGAGTCGGAATCACTTTCAGTGTCACTTCCACCTTCACATCATCAGAAACTTTTGGAGGAAGATTTTGTTTCCATTTTTTGGGGATTTCCGAAGCCGGAACTGTGAAATTCATACCCTCATGCTATCACAGCTTTCTTACAAATCAAGTTTTTGTCTTTGTTTTTACCGGCCGGAGCAATGTCTGTGACTTGCTCCGAAACGTTTCTCGCATCCGAACGACAGAAACTAGCAGGATCAATGTTTTCTTGTCCCCCGAAGTTTGGATGTACTTTTTAGAAAAAACGTAGGGTGGAACGTTGATCCTCATATTTCAGCCTTTCCATTGGCTGAATCCTCTGGTTCAAGGTCGGAATCCGCTTGTCCTGGTCTTTTTGACCTGGACATTGGGCACTCCCCGCTCGAGCCAAAAAGACTCGGCCGATCGGAGGATAGTTTTTGTTCAAGATGGTGGAGCCGACGGGAATTGAACCCGCATTCTCTGCTTGTTAAAGGCGATGTTTTACCATTAAACTACGGCCCCTTACGACTCCACCAAAAAAAATCATACAAAAAAGACTTGCCGGAGCAAGCCTCCCTTGTTAACAAGCAGAGTAGGACCATAGTTCTACGCCGCTTGTATTATGAGGGATGTAGACAAAAAAGTCAAATTTTTCTTGATCTCCAAAACCTCCCAAACCCTCTTCTTCGCAAGTCAAAATAGCTAGCTGTTTCAATGTTCTCTTGTCCCCCGAAGTTTGGATGTACTTTTTAGAAAAAACGTAGGGTGGAACGTTGATCCTCATATTTCAGCCTTTCCATTGGCTGAATCCTCTGGTTCAAGGTCGGAATCCGCTTGTCCTGGTCTTTTTGACCTGGACATTGGGCACTATCCGCTCGAGTCAAAAAGACTCGACCGATCGGGAATCAGGGGCAAAAGGCTAAGGCAAGCTCCATAATCCCCGATCCCTCGGGGTTGTGGAGCTAAAATACAAATAGCAAATGCGGTATGGCACATGGCTCCACAGGCTTTCAGCACTATGGAGCCAGCGGGGGTTACTTTCCAAGCGAAGCATTCACAGCCTTGCAAAACTCCCCTAAATCAACGAAAACATTAACTTGTGCTAAATAATCTCCGCTGTCTTCGTCATATCTTTTTTTGATAACTTTAGATTTTGGATTCCCCAACCCATATAATTTCTCATCTGAAATACTCCCTGCGTAAAAAGTTTTTAATGCTCCCCTAAGAATTTGCAATTCTGCGTTTTTTGTTGCTTCAGCGTAACTATTTTTACTTTCCCCTGTAAATCGCTTTGAATAGTTTCCTGTCCTACATTTATCTGCCCCTGCTATCCAAGGACTTGTTCCTTTTACCGCTTTAGCACAAGCAATACCTGCTTGCTCCGCTTTTGTATAAATAAGAGTAGAAGGAGAATGAGAATAAACAAAATGTTTTTTACTTTTATAATTTTCTGTGTTATCTCCAAGTTTACACTGAACTAAATAACTAAATGCTACAGCATCTCTGCCACATTCAACATCCGCACTTAAACTCGCAACTTCGACCTTCCCATCATCCCGCTCGACAGAAGCTGCCCCTCTCTGAGCTGCACTCAACAAACTAGCTTCATCCTGCAAGTCTGATACAAAAGCTTTATGTTCATCAGGACAAGTGCCTTCTTCCACCGGCGTCTCCTCAGCTGGCGTTGCCTCCACCTCCTCTTCCGGCTCTGGCGTCACCACAGGAGCACCACTACCCCCCCCCCCCCCCGAGAAGGTGCTGGCGTCTCAGGTTCTGGTGCTGGCTTCGCCGGTGCAGCAGGAGCCGGAGCCGCTGGTGCAGGAGCTGGAGCTGGTATTTGTTTTGCCTCTTCCGGCACATACTCTCTCGACGCCGGTCTCGCCTCACTGAAGTCAAACGTCGCCTCCTTCGGAACCTTGTTATCCACCGCATCGACTCCCTGCCCAGAGTATGTGAGATGGACGATCGTCTTCACGATGATGTATGCAAAGATAATCAACACCAACCCCACCGCCGACCAGATAAGTCCTTTTTTTGCCGTGGAGATCCGATCCGTGTCTCCCGTGGAGATCACCAGTATCACAGAATTATACACTACAAAAATAATCGCTATTGCTGCCGCTAGCCCCGTGATCACGCCGAGGATCTTTTGCACTACGGACGTAATATCTGTCGCATTTCCTCCCTGCACCGCCCCACTCACTGGGAGATAGCTGGGAGTCATTTCTTTGGTTTCCGTCCCAGCGGCATTAGCATGCTCCTCTACGGCATCCTTGAGCGAGTACGCTTCCACATTTATTTCTCCAGAAAAAGGTACAAAAACCAGTCCCAGAAGTAAAAGAAGGCTCAAAAATATCTTTTTCATTCCCCCTCATTTTATCCTGCCGTTTTGAAAAACACAATATATATTTCCGTTCTAATAATCAGGAATGACTGTTAGATCAATCATGTATTTAACAATTCTTCTCCAAGTCAACTTTGGTTGACCTTTTTCAAGCCAAATATCATAAGCATTTTTTCTCCAAGCTTCTCCATAAACACTTGTCAAAAGCTCTTCTTCTCTGGTGCAAACTTCGATAAATCTATAGGTTCTGTCCTCTGCCTCTGTTTCTGGATTTGGATATACATCCAGCTCTCGTTCATGGCCTTTGTCAAAAGTTGCTTTGTGAAGCATGCTGTTCACTACCGACCTCCAAGTGATATCCGGGTTGTCAGAAAATTCTACCTGCCAAACCCCAAGAGCAGCTTCTCTCCACTGCACTCCAAAAAATTTCTGTAAACATTCTTGATCTCCGTCTTTAACTACCAAGTCTTGATAAGATTCCAGATCTTCATTCGGTTTCACATTCAATCCTCTTTCTACAACGCCCCCGACCCTATTTCTAAATCTTTCTTCTGCATCCACCACATTTCCTTTTTGTGCTTCTTGATTCATTTGAGCCGTCCTTCCAGTTTTCTGATAGGCTTGTACCGCTTTCAAAACCTCTGGACTAACCAAATTAGCTGATGCTCTAGCCATTTTCAAAAAATTTAAAAAATACTTAAAAACATTTAGAATTTATCATGAAACAATATTTTTGTCAAGTTTTTTCGCATAAAAAATTAAAACCATGCACACTCTTTATTTTTATCACTCTACCAGGAGGCCGAAATGGTCATACTAATTTTCCCAATCAACCAAAAGAATATCATAGACAGGTTCTTAAATCCCAAAATGGGCTTGAAATTTTGAAACAAAAAAATATATTCCGCAGGTAATTTTTAATTATGGAACTGGAAACCATAAAAATCAAGACAAAAAGCTTCTTTGAGATTGTTGATCTCACGGAAAAAACTGAAAAATTCCTCAAAAATGTTGGAGCAAAAAACGGCCTCGTAAATATTTTTACACGACATACTACGGTAGCGATTAAAATTAACGAAAAGGAAAAAGGTTTTCTGGATGATCTCAAAAGGGTGGTTTTCAAAGAACTTGTTCCACCAGAAGCAAAATATCTGCACAACGACACCCACATCCGAGACCCTGAAACTATTTGTCCACTAGCAAATGGAAGGGATTGTCTCAATGGCCACTCTCACGTATCACAAATGCTTCTCGGATCCGCTTCAGAAACTGTCCCAGTAGAAAACGGAAAAATGCTCCTTGGAACTTGGCAAAGAATCATGATGTTCGAACTCGATCACGGAAAAGAACGAGAAGTGGTACTAAGTTTTGTAGGAAAATAAAATAGCAAACAAGTTGACGAGATCACAAGTAAACAAGATTATTTAAAAAGAATTTTTTTAATTCTCGTCATCTCGTTTTCTCGTTAACTCGTAATCTTTGTAATGATACAATCTCTCTGCCTCATCTCTCCTCGTGGATTCTGTGCTGGTGTGGACCGAGCAATTCAGATTTTGGAAAAGTGCTTGGAACAATTTGGTACACCGGTTTATGTCAATCATGAAATCGTGCACAACCATTTTCTCGTGCAGAAATTTAAAGAAAAAGGCGTCATTTTTGAGCCGAATTTAAAAAAAATACCAGAAAGATCCGTACTGGTTTTTTCAGCCCACGGCGTATCTCCCGATTTTCGAAGCAAATGTGAAGCCAAAAATCTTCGCATTATCGATGCCACTTGTCCGCTCGTGAACAAAGTACACGAAGAGGCCAAAAAATTTGCTGCTCAAAATTATAAAATAGTCCTTATTGGTCACAAACGCCATCAGGAAATCCAGGGAACCTCTGGAGTAACAGAAATGCAATTGGTTGAAAATCTGGAAGATGTTGAAACATTAAATCCTACTGATTTTGAAAATCAAAAAGTGGTCTGTCTCACGCAAACCACCCTCTCCTATGATGAAACCGAAAATTTGATTAAAGTGCTCAAAGACAAAATCCCCCACCTCGAAGTACCAAAAGATGTCTGTTACGCCAGTCAGAACCGTCAAAACGCGGTCAAAGAAGCGGCTGGAAAATGTGATTTTCTCGCGGTTTTGGGATCAAAAAATTCTTCCAATTCTAATCGCCTCGTCGAAACAGCCCAAAAATACGGGTGTAAATCCGCTCTTTTTGATAATGCAGATGAAATACCAGAAGAAATTTTTCAATACGAAAGAGTAGGCCTCACTTCTGGTGCTTCAGTCCCAGAAATTCTGATAGAACAAACGATTGAAAAATTTCAGCAAAAAAGTCCTAATCTGGAAGTAGAAATACTTCAAACCAAAGAAGAAAATCTGAGCTTTCCACTACCTGAAAAATTAAATTCAAATTAAGCAACTCGATCTCCTACCAAAACCCGTACCCCTGTATAGAGTCTCTCTGCCCGCATTCTCCCTTGGTTCTTTTTTTCTTCTGATTTTCTTTTTTCAAAATAAGCATCAATCGCAGCTAAAACTTTTCTCGCATGTTCAGAATCTGCACATAATTCAAACCTCTTTTTCAACATTTTAAACGCTTCAGGATCATTTTCAGCGTAAGCAGATGAACGCAATAGAAATTCCCAAGTACAAACAGTTAATTCTAAGTTTTGGGCATCAATTATTTCTAAAAATGTTCTCAAAGCACTTCGATTCTGTAGAATTTCAGTGGTATGTGATAGAATCTGAGTTTTTAATTCTGCAGTGGAGATACTTCCCTCTCTCAATTCCAGAAAAAAAGTAGGTTCTCCGATAATTTCTGATTTTCGATCTGGCATTTTTAAAATATAAAATAAAAGTCGTGAAGGTATTACTCCCGCTCAAAAGATTGTCAAAGAAAAAATTTACTTTATGGTCACCTCTGGCATGCAAAATATAAAAAAAACCACTGTCAAAATCGGAAACATCATCCTCGGAGCTAATCACCCCGTGGTACTCCAATCCATGACTAATACCGATACCGCCGATGTAGCAGCCACAACGGACCAAATTCTCGAGCTTGAAAAAGCTGGTGCCCAGATTGTCCGCATCACGGTGAATAATGAGGATGCCGCCCAAGCAGTACCACAGATCGTTAAAAACGTGCAAAAAATCTCCGATGTGCCCATCGTGGGTGATTTTCACTTCAACGGAAATCTGCTGCTGAAAAAATATCCCGATTGTGCCAAATCGCTAGACAAATACCGCATCAATCCTGGAAATGCTAGAGATCAAAATTTCCAGGAAATAATCGAACTGGCGATTAAGTACGACAAACCGGTGAGAATCGGTGTGAATTCCGGATCAGTGGATGCAGAAATTCTGGATGATTTAATGGCCAAAAATACTGACAAAACTTCTGAAGAAATTCTGGAAGAAGCCGCAATCAAATCTGTGCTCAACTCAGCCCAATTAGCCGAAAAAATCGGCCTTCCAAAAAATAAAATTGTCCTCTCGGCCAAAATGTCAGAGATAAACTCAATGATTCGTGTGTACACAGAAATCGCCAAATCAAACTACGTACTTCATCTAGGACTCACTGAGGCAGGACAAGGAGATTTTGGAATTGTGAGCAGTTCGATCGCCCTGGGAGTGCTACTAAATAAAGGCATCGGCCACACCATCCGTGTCTCTCTCACTCCCCTACCAGGAGAATCTCGAACTCGAGAAGTGGAAATGGGAAAAATGATCCTCCAAAGTCTGGGGCTGAGAAATTTTGCTCCACGAGTGACCAGTTGTCCCGGATGTGGACGAACTTCCTCTGATCAGTTTCAACACTTGGCTTTGAAAATTAATGAACGAATCCAAAAAACGCTTCCCGAATGGAAAGAAAAATATCCCGACGTGGAAAATCTAAAGATTGCCGTGATGGGCTGCGTGGTCAATGGTCCCGGAGAAGCCAAAAATGCCGATATCGGCATATCACTGCCCGGAAAAGCCGAAAAACCGATCGCTTCGGTTTTTGTCAGCGGCAAACATTTTTGTGATCTGAAGGGGGATAATATTGAGGATCAGTTCTGGCAGATTCTGGAGGATTTTGTAAAAAAGAATTGTTAAGCTGCCTTAGGAAGACCTTCACAAACCAGTTTTTGATCAGCACCTTTTTTACAACTCCATTTGCCTCCATATTCTCTATCCAAAACACCTACAAAAATTTCTCCATTCATACCTTCTTCTGCCATCCTTGCCTCAACTCTCACCACTTCTTCATTTCCATCTGAAAAAATCGTCAACTCAACCATTTTTGTATAATGGATGGCAAGTTTTTCTATTGTTTCCCGTGCAGATTCCAGAGAGATGGGAGATTCTGCTACTATCCCCAAGCCATGTTCAGTAGCAGTCATTACCCGATATTTTTTACCTAATTCCATTATTTAAAACTTATAAAATACGATAATTTTTTATCATATTTTTTTATTTTTGTCAAATTAATTTAATTTGCTTTTGTAATTTTACTCCCAAAGTTTTACATTCGGCAAGTAAAAATGATAAAAAAAGTTTTACTCCTCGGTGCTACGGGATCTATCGGCCAATCAACGTTTGAAATCGTCCGTAAAAATCCCGATAAATTCCAGATTGTAGGTGCTTCTGCACACAGTCGATTTCCAGAGTTGGAAAAATTAGCTGAAAAATTTCAAATCCCTCACCTCTTCGATACTCGTACCAATGAAGATTTTGCAGAATTTATTAAAAAATGCGAACCGGACATCGTGCTCAATGCCGTCGTAGGATTTGCCGGACTCAAATTCACGATTGAAACGCTGAAACAAGGGGTTCCACTTGCCCTTGCGAACAAAGAAAGTCTTGTCGCTGGAGGAGAACTCGTGATGCAATTGGCTCGAGAAAATAAAGTTCCCATCCTTCCTGTGGATTCAGAACACTCGGCCATCTTTCAATGTTTAAACACTTCAACTACCGCAGGCGACATTCGCGAATGTCGCCTGCAGAATTATAAAAAAATTCTTCTCACCTGCTCCGGCGGCCCTTTCTTCGGAGTGAAAGACCTCTCAAAAATAACAAAAGCACAAGCCCTCAAACATCCAAACTGGAATATGGGTGCAAAAATTACCATTGATTCCGCGACACTAGCAAACAAATGTCTGGAATTCTTTGAAGCCATGCACCTTTTTGGGGCAAAAAAGGAACAAATCGAGATTGTGATTCATCGAGAATCCATCGTGCACTCCATGGTGGAATTCCCGGATAGTTCTGTGATCGCACAAATTTCTCCACCAAATATGGAACTCCCGATCGCCTACGCACTGAGTTATCCCAAAAGAGAAAACTACGATCTCCCGTCACAGGATTTCCGAAATCTAAACTTATCTTTTTCTGAACCGGATAAAAAGACATTCCGAACGCTCCAAATCCTCGAATATTGTGCGGAAAAGATGCAAAACTACCCCATTGTTTTCAATGCGGCCAATGAGGTAGCGGTAGCAGCATTTTTAGCCGATAAAATCTCTTTTTTGCAGATTTTTGAGATTTTAGAACGAGTAATCGAAAAAACAAAATTAGAAAATCCAGAAAGTCTAGAAAAAATTATAGAAATTGATAAAAAAGCACGAGAGGTCGCTAAAAATATTTTATGAAAAACATCGCCATTATCCTCGCCGCCGGATCATCCACTCGTTGTGGTTTTGATAAACTTTTTTCGGATCAGTTTGGAACTCCCGTGATTGAGAGGACGTTGGAAGTTTTTGAGAAATGCCCAGAAATTGATGAGATAGTTTTAGTAGTAAATAAAGATCAATTTCAAAATTCAAAACTCAAAATTAAAAATTCAAAATTAAGGAAAATAAAAGATGTAATTATTGGTGGAACAGAAAGATTTGAGTCGCTCGTAAAAGCCATCGAATTTCTTACTGCTTCCTTAACTCCCCCTTTCAAGGGGGAGAAAAACGCCAGAATCCTCGTGCACAATGGTGCCAACCCCTTCATCCCGACAGAAGAAATCACCAAAGCGATCAAATTAGCAGAAAAAAAGAAAAATGTGATTTTTGGATTTTTCTCACCCAATTCCATCAAAAAAGTCCAAAAAGGAAAAGTGGTTGATTTTCTCGATCGGGAAGCAATTTTTGAAACCCAAACGCCGCAGATCTCAGATCTAGAGACTTTTTCTCGTGCCATCCAACACGTTAACCAAGGAATTCATTCCTCGGCCCCTCTCCCCCGAGATGAAGCCGAACTCCTGGCCCAAATCGGTGAAGAAATCCATGTCTACGAATGCAGTACAAAAAATCAGAAAATCACTTTTCCTTCCGATTTCCCACAATATGATCTGTCATTCCGGATTGTCCAGAATCCGGATGCAGAAGCAGAAAATTTAAGGATTGGAATTGGGGAGGACTCTCATAAATTCAGACCTCAATTCGATCCAGAAAAACCAATCACCCTCGGAGGAATCAAATTCTCTAATTGCACAAAATCGTTTGAAGCTAACTCTGACGGGGATGTTATCTTTCATGCCCTCTGCAATGCAATCCTCTCATCCGTTGGAGAAAAAACATTAGCTGAATTTTCTGATGAAATGTGTAAATCCGGCATCACGGATTCGGCAAAATATGTGGAAAAGTCTCTCGAAATCGCCAAATCAAAATTTCCGAATTTCCAAATCCAAAATGTGGCCATCTCACTCGAATGCAAAATTCCAAAAATCGCTCCCGTGCATGACAGAATCCAAGAAAATGTGGCACAAATTTTGAATCTCAAAAAAGAACAAATCGGCCTCACCTACACCTCGGGAGAAGCACTCACTGGATTTGGAAGAGGCAATGGAGTACGATGTTTGGTAGAAATATTAATTAGTTTTTAGTTTTTCGTCATTCGTTTTTCGTTCCTTTTGACCTATTAAACTCAATGAAAACCATAACAATCTCTTCTCCTGCCAAAATCAATCTCTCTCTTGATGTTTTCCCAAAAAAACCAGGAGATAATTTTCATGAAATCAAAACGATCTTTCACAAAATTGATCTGGCTGATGAAATAGAAATCACTCAGTCCCCTACGTTTACCATCGAAGGATTTGATTTTCCATCAGAAGAAAATTTGATCTACAAAGCTTTTCAACTCATTCAATCCTTCTTTCCAGACCAAAAAATATCGCCTGTAAAAGTGAAAGTTAAAAAAAACATCCCGATCCAAGGTGGTTTGGGAGGCGGAAGTTCGAACTTTGCAAATTTTATTCAGGAATACTTTCAGCTTTTTGAACTCGGGAACATCCCAATAAAACTAATCGAAAAGTCCGCTGAATACGGAAAAGATATTCCATTCTTTTTTTGTGATGCAAATTGTGCCCTGGGGGAGAATTTTGGTGAAAAAACAACACCACTCAGTTTTAGCTTCTCAGGGACTCCCCTCTGGATCTACCAACCAGATCATCCACATTCTACGGCCGAAATGTATACCAAACTAACCAATTTTAACACCAACTTCACAGAAAAATTCCTGGCCAATCCGAAGCTCAAAAATTGTGGAAATGCATTTGATGAATTCTTAGAGAACAAAGTAGGCTTCACGATGTGCGGTTCTGGGGCTTGTTTTTTTAGTTTGGAAAAGAAAAAATTAGAAAATTGTAGAATTTGGGAGGAGGAACTGCTCTAGTGCTTGACAACTATAAATAAAAAGTACATATATTGCAATGTGTTTTATTTCAATTTCAAAAAAATGGGAGAACAAGATTTATCTTTCACAAAAATAACAGGAGCTGTTGAAGGGGCTCGAGACATTGTTTTTTGGGATTCTGCTGAAAGAAGTAAAGAGACAATACCTGAGGAAACATTCAGAACCAGACTCCAAACTTTTAAAGCCATAGGAGATATCCCAACATACTTCCTTGAGGCCGCTCAGGCACTTGGTATAAATATTTATGAAATTGTAAGAAGAAATAAAGACAACTAAACTTTTTCATTTTTTGTTGTATTTTTATTTGACAGTCCTGTCTTTTTTATTAAAAAAATCTTGATTTAATTGTTTTTAGTATTTTTTAATTATTTAAGAAAATGTTTAGACTTGGTCGATTTTTCCGAAATACCCCCGAAGAAAAGTTGCCTCCCTCTGAAAAAATATTGGAAGCTCAGGCAGAAATTAGAGAATTACTCAGAGACGATCCAGCAACTCAACAGCAAACAAATGCCTTATTTTCAGAATTTGGCGTCAAAAAACCAAATCCTCTGGATTTTTTAGAAGCTGCAGCTCTCATAAAGCTTGGAAATAGAGAGGAAGCTCAAAGATTTGCCCGTATCGGATGGTACCGCCAATCGTTAGAAGAAGAAAAGGGGATCAGGCCTGATCTCTCTTCTCTTGAGGTAGAAGAATTATTCAACACTATGGATCGAGCTCACTCAAAAAAACCAGTAAACACAGGAGAAGTTTTCATTGGAGCTATCTCAGGCCGCCCTGTCAGTAATTTGGTCGAAGAAACTTTAGCAGAAAGAAGTTTAGCTGGAGCTCGAGCCTAATCTACAATTTCCCCAACTCTTCCTCCAGCTTCGCTAATTCATTTTTTGAACTCTCCAACTCTCCCTTCGTCTGAGTCACCAAAGCTTCTGGTGCTTTATCGACATAGCTTTTGTTGGACAATCGTCCCTCAAGCATCCCAATCTTTTTTTGAAGCTCGGTAATTTCTTTTTCGAGACGAGTTTTTTCGGCTCCGGCATCAAATGGAATCTCCACAAATATCTCCATTCCCACAGCCAAAACCACCGCTGCATTGTCTGGCTTTTCACATTTTTCAGCGATTTCACAGTCGGAGAGATTGGCCAGGGTTTTGATAATTTCTACCGCGTCTTGTAGATTCGCGATTAATCGCGAATCTACCGTCCCGGTAGAAATTTTGGCCACAATTTTATCCTTCGGATTTAATCCTTTTTCGGTTCGCACTTTTCGGATTTCGGTCACGATTTCTTGTACTTTGGTGAATAAATTTACCGCTTCTGTATCTTTGAAATCAATTTTTGGATATTCTCGATTCATAAGGCTCTCCGCTTCCCCCCAAAAAATCTGATACAACTTCTCGGTGATAAAAGGACAAAGCGGGTGTACCAAAGTCAAAATCTCCATATATATCCAAGCCAAAAACTCAGCATTTGGCTCTGCTTTTTGCACTTCCAGATACCAATCACAGAATTCTCCCCACACAAAGTGATAGATCTGATCCCCCGCCGCAGAAATTTCGTACTTCTCCAAATGCTCCGTCACTTCTCGAGAAACCTGCGAAAACCGATGATAAATCCAACGATCTGCCAATGATTTTGGAGGACTTTTTTTAGAATTTTGAATTTTGAATTTTGAATTTTGCATTGCCGCGAAGCGGCCTGCATTCCACAGCTTATTTACAAAATTCCGATATCCCGAGATCTTGGCTTCTCCCAGCGGGATTGGATTTCCGGGAGAAGAACCAATCACGAGAGACAATCGAACCGGATCGGCCCCAAACTTCTCGATCACATCGAGCGGATCTATCCCATTTCCCTTGGATTTGGACATTTTTTTGCCGTGTTCGTCGCAGACCAATCCGTGTAGATACGTCGTGTGAAAGGGGTACTTTCCCGTCGCGTAGCGTCCAAACATAATCATCCGGGCCACCCAAAAGAAAATAATATCATGTCCCGTCTCCAAAACATGGCTGGGATAAAATTTATTAAAGTCATTGGGCCCGCCCTCCGAAGCTTCAGCACAGGAGGGCCAACCAAGTGGAGAAAAAGGCCACAGAGCGGAAGAAAACCAGGTGTCGAGCGTGTCTTCATCTTGGGTTAGATTATCACCTTTAGGATCTTGCAAAACAGTTATCTCTCCCCAATAACCAAAATCTGCATTCTCATTTTTTCGACGATTATCTAAAAACGTTGTTTCGTTTTTTCCATTCCGAACAGCTTCCAATGCGGATAAAATGGAACGATGTGCAACAACTAAAATTTTTCCGTCGCTTTCTTCTTGTTTCAATCTCTCCCATCCTTTTTCTACTCGCTTAAATACTTGTCTTGTATTTTCTCCAGTACCAGCTTCCGTAGAACGTTCGATGGCTAATTTTCCGGGAATCTGAGGCATCCCAGCAATATCCCCAAAATCAATGCCATTAAATTCTTCCCAAAATTCTATATCTAAATTCAATTTCTGAGCTACAACTTCAGCTGTTTCCTTTGCTCGTAAGTGAGCACTAGAAATAATTTTTGTTATTCCTTTGTTTTTCAAAAACTCTGCTAATTCTCCTGATTGTGCTTTTCCTTTTTCAGTTAAAACATCTGAAAATCCCTGAACAATCTTATTTTTTCCAGCATTTGTTTCTCCATGTCTCGCAAGGATTATTTTTTGTTCTCTCGGCAAATGTACATTTCCTGCTTCATCATACCACACCGGGATCCGATGTCCCCACCAGATCTGTCGGCTGATACACCAGTCTCGCAGATTATCGATCCAGTGGAAATAAGTTTTATTAAACCGATCCGGGATGATTTTTACATGACTGTCTCGGACCGCATCTTGTGTAATTTTTTTCAGGGTGGTTTTCTCTCCCGTCCACTTGTCTGTGTATTCTTTGTCCACCGCCACAAACCACTGCTGAGAAACCATTGGCTCGATCACACAATTGGACCGATAACACAGTGGTACCCGATGCGAGTAGTTCTTGTTCTCTGCTACTAAAAGGTTCTTTTCTGCCATAATTTTGGCGGATTCTTTTCGGGCGACCTCTATCTCCATCCCCTCACATGGCCCGGCAATGTCTGTCATCTTTCCGTTCAAATCTATTTTTGTGAAGAAAAGTTCCTTGAGATCCAATCGGGTCGCCAGCTCATAGTCATCCTCCGAATGAGAGGCAGAAATTGTCATGGCTCCCGTCCCTTTTTCCATATCGATCACATTGTCCGCAATCACCCAAAACTTCCTCATCCCCGCATATGTCTCATACTCAAACTTCTGCCCCACCAGATCTCGCCCCGTCACCTCCTCCGCAACTTCATAATTTTTTCGTAAATTTTCAAAGACTTTATCCTTCTCCCACGCATGTTTAGAAAGCACCAATGTCTCCCCCTTCTTACTTCCTCCTTCTGCCTTCACCCTTACATAGGTTCCATGCGGATTCACGATCACCGGACTATCTGAACACTTCGTCTCCGCCCGTGCCGTCCCGATGATAAATTCTCCACACTTGAGATAGTAGAAACTCTCCACTCGGTCTTCCCACTCCAGCTCATCATCCGCGATCACGGATTGAGCTCCCGTGGACCAATTGATCATCCGATGTCCACGAACGATCAGACCATCATCGTAGAGTTGTTTAAAGATGGTGTTTACCGCAAAATTCCGAGCCTCATCAAAAGTATAAACTTCACGACTCCAATCAAGCCACGCTCCCATTTTTTTGGTTTGATTTACGATCGTATCATGAGAATCAGCTGCAAATTTACGAGCTTCGTCCATAAACTGCTCTCGACTCAGCTCTTCTCGAGATTTGATCCCCAAATGTTTGATAACAACGTTTTCAGTCGCAATCGCGGCATGGTCCGTCCCAGGGATCCAGAGAGATTCGTGCCCAGTCATACGTTTGAAGCGAATGAGGACATCCTCGATCGCCAGCATCGCCGCATGTCCCAGATGCAGTTGTCCCGTCACATTTGGTGGTGGCAGGGCAATGACAAAAGGAGGCTTGTCTGATGTCTCATCCGCTCGCATCAGGCCAGATGCCTCCCACTGAGCGTAGATTTTGTCTTCGGAACCGAGATGATCGTAGTTTTTTTCCATATTAAAAATAGAACTTAGAACTTAGTTATTAGAGCTTAGATTTGTATACAGTACGTTCGCGATTCTAAAAAAACAAACCAAAAAGTGAAGCAAAAAAAAATCCCGGCTTGTGCCGCCAGAATAATTTCATAATTTACTCGGTTTTCTAATCAAAGGATTCATCCCCCAAGTCTGCCCTAATCCCCATCTCATGTAGCTCATCATCTCCCAATCCTTCTTCTTCATCATCCAAAATTCCTAAAATTTCATCATCAATCTCTCCTCTCGTGCTTTCTATTTGCCCCCTCACAGATGAACTGGATCCTTTTTTTCTACCACGAGGACCTTCTCCTTGCGAGAATTCAATTACCTCTGTCATTTTTTAAAAATTAAAAAGTGAAAGTTTTTTAAGAATTATTTGAGAGAAGTCAAAGTAAACTCCGTGCCTATTTTTAAATCAAAGTCTAGGCTATCTTACCTCTTTAATCTTACATGAATGCCCTCTTCTCGAAGGTCCTGTTCTGTTCCTTCGTCAGTGTTAACATCATCGAAAGCATCTACATCTCCAACATCATATTCATCAGGTTCTAATAAAAAACTCCCTTCTCCATCGGCAACCACTTCGATAAAATGTTCAATTACTGCACTCACTACTGGTTCATTAAGAATCTCGTCAGTTTCACTATCTTCAAATTCATATTTACGCATAAGTTCTACTACTCGATCTTTAAACCTTTTTACAGTTGTGATAGGAACATCATTTTCCCCCGAAAGATGAGCTTCTACTTCTACTGCCCCGATCACTGTCATGACCAAATCACGAGGATTAAGTCTTTCAACTTGAGCTGATTCTTCGGTTCTTTTTCTTTTTGCCATTTTTAAAAAAATTAAAAAATAAATTTATCAGGTCGAATTTTATAATAATATTTAGATCAAACGAAGCCTGATGATAAACTCTTTTTAATTATTTTGACAACTTTGTCAATACTTTTTTCAAGAAAATACCAAAAATTTGAAAAAAAGAGATTTTTGCGATATAATGGAGAGATAATTATTTTTCTATACTAAACCGCCTTTGAAATTTGTATAAATTGATATAAACTTTGGTTAGTAT
>CAYFOO010000018.1:0-22325 GCA_964344775.1 uncultured Candidatus Peribacteria bacterium | reverse complement strand
GATGTAAATGGAAACTTTTTCGTCACAGATGGAAACGTGCAGGTCACCAATCCATCTGGAGCCGCTCAGGCTGGTATGGCGGTCACTCAAAACAACACTTCAAATCCGAGTTATTCAGCTTCTTCAGGTTCTGCATCAGCACCAGCCTATTCCTTTGCCAGTGATTTTGATACGGGGATTTATTCAAGTGCTGGAGATCAACTTGATATTACCACAGGAGGAGGGAGAAGAGCACTGTTCTTTTCTGGGGGAATTGGAATGCAAAATGGAAGCGATACGGCCCCATCATACACGTTTATAAATGATGCTTCTAACAATAGTGGAATGTATTTGGTATCTGATGATAATGTTGGATTTGCTACTGCTGGAAATGAAGCCATGACGCTTAATGGTGGAGCAGCAGATGGTACAGCTTATGCTACCATCACTCCAAGTGCTAGTCTTGTGGTTTATTCTGAAGCAGGAACAGCCACCAATATCGATAAATATATGGATACAAAAGGAACTGGAGATGTTATTTTCCGAACTGCGACTGGTACCACAGAAAGAATGCGAATAGATGGATCAGCTGGGATTGTCACTATAACTCCCGATCAAGACATCGATCATGACATAGGTCGATCAACGATTGGAACCTTTGCTCAAGACTGGGCGGTGTTTTCTCATATTGATCGACCTGGTGCGGCTGAGGCAGGATTTCGGCAAAATGCTTCTGGTAAATCAGAAGTGAATGCTGCGAGCGGACAATCAATAGCATTCCGAATTGCAAATGCAGACAAAATGGTGGTAGACAGTGCTGGAGATGTAGGGATTGGGACCACTACTCCAAATACCACTCTCGAAGTGGATGGAACCGTTGGGTTTACTCCTTCTGCTACCACAGATGTTACAGCTGCTGGAGGCATCACGGTGACAAAAGGAATAATGCGAGTTCAAGGATCTGGAGGTGCGGTGACTGTCACTGCTACTCCAAACATTGTGGATGGACAAGATGGACAAGTCGTGATTATCCAAGGAGATAATGATACCAATACACTCACACTACAAGATGAGAGTAGCTTGACTGGATCTGGACTTCAACTGAGTGGAGGAGTAAACTTCACTCTCGGAAAAGGAGATATCATCCAGTTTACCTATGATAGTGGAGATGACGCCTGGTATGAGATATCTCGTTCTGATAATTAAAAAATTTAAAATTTAAAATGCAAAATTAAAAATTTCGGAATCCTATATTAATCATTATTATTCCCTACAACCTACAACCTATCACCTACAACCTTTCATGAAAAAATTAATATTACTCACCCCCTTTATCTTTATTTCTACCTTGTATGCGGTACAGGTGGGAGGACCAGGACATGACAATGGAGAATTTGGTACCTCTATAACTCCCCAAGGAGGTGGTGGCGGAGGTGCTAGTGTTTGGAGAAAAAACGGTGATGATACCTATTTAGACAGCGGAAATGTAGGGATAAAAACTACCACTCCAGAGGGGATTTTGGATGCAAAAGACACCCAGGCTCAATTTTTGGTCGATGATGACGGCTATGCCACTCCTATTTACAAAAAAGTAGATGGAAATGAGATGGTGGTCATGAGTTATTCTGGAGAAGATAATGGAGCTATTCAGTTGAAATCTGGTGGAGAAGCAAAAATACATTTTGAAGCTGCTTCAACTGCTAAAAATTATATTAGTGTGGGGGACTTTGGGATTGGGACGAAAACTCCAGAGTCCAAATTTCATCTGACAGGAGGAGCAGAAAACACTGGATCGGAGAATGTTATCACCACAGAGATTACCAATGAAATCGCTACGACCAACAATGCGTTCAAAAAAGTTCAGGTTGGTGCCTGGTTGGTAGCCAATGGACAATCGGTAAAAGTAGAAAAGAAAATTGATGATAACACCTTGATTGTTGATAAATTTGTAAACTGGAACAATAAAGGAGAAGGATTTCCTTTTATTTATAACAATCCAGTCTTAAAAATTTCTAACGAAAAATTTGATCTTTTAAACATTAATGCCAAAGGAGATGTAGGGATCGGAGTTTCTAATCCACGGCAAAAAGTACATTTTGTTGGGGTGCGGGGAATAAAAAATCTAATAGCCGATAGTGATGATGGGGAAGGGATACTTTGTCAGGAAGGCGAAGAAAAAGTAGCTGTTTCAGAATTTGGTTTACAGCCAGGTTTTATTTTTGACGACAAAGAAATACTTTCGGTAGGAGAGGGATACATTTGTGTGCCGGACAATTCGATTTTTTGGGCAGCTGGTACGTCAAAGTTTTGGTACAATCCAGAAACTCAATTTGTCATCACAGAATCAGCCAATTTTGGGATTGGAACCGTGAGACCGGAAGCCAGATTTGAGATCAAAGGAGCTCGGGTATCAAACGGATCAGAAAAATTGATCACAGCGGGAGAAGACACTACTGTGACGACCACGAACGGTGCATTTGCTGGAGTGGTTTTAGGAGCAGAAATTATGGTCGATGGGACAACAAGGTTTGTTATTGATAAAACGGATGATAATAATTTAACTATCGATGCTCCGATAGATTGGAATAATCAAGGCGAAGGTCATGATTTTACCTACAAAAATCCGTTGTTGAAGATTGCTGATGGAAATGATACTCGGTTGATCATGCGATCTGATGGGCACATCGGTATTGGGACAACCAATCCAGGAAGTCGAAAAATGAAAATTGTCGGAGACTTCGAAGTAACAGGGAGTTGTTCTGGGTGCGGTTCTGACCGAAATCTAAAAAAAGACATCGAGCCGCTCGAGGGAGCATTGGGAAAAGTGCTTCTTATGCAGGGGATCAACTTCGGATGGGATGACAACACTGAAGAGGCTCAATATTATCCGGGGAACCAGCTGGGAGTGGATGCTCAGGATCTGGAGGATATTTATCCAGAGCTCGTGGGGATTGATTCTCGAGGATACAAATTTGTACACTACAAAAAATTAGTGGTTCCGCTCATCGAAGCAATAAAAGAACAACAAAAGCAGATTAATCATCTGAGAAGACGAGTACGAAAACTAGATAATCTGGATAATATTGAAGAGGGGTGGGTAAAAGTCTGTCATCATCCACGGAGGAGAAAGGGAGGAAAAAACAAAAAAAGAACCATCCTCATTCCCGAGGAAGCACTGGAGGCCCATCTAGCGAGGGGGAATAAGCTAGGACCGTGTAAGAAGGATTAGAAGGATTTTGTATGTAAAAAAAAAGCGGAGCCTGAGGAGGCTCCGCTTAAATTAATAATTCAAAAATATTTTACTTACACACAGTAAAGCCATTTCCGTTAGAATCTTCTCTGCTTAAACAACCTCTGCGGTCGACAAAAAATGTTTCTGAATTTTGAGCCCTGATAGCAATAACTTCTCCTCCAAATTGTGAGTTGGATGTTATAGTAGCCGTGGGATGCGGAAGAGATGGTGTTAATATTCCTCTTGAATTTAATTCTGCCAAAAGATTAGAAGTAACTCCACTTAAACCTCTTATAAGCCTTGCTAGTATTATTTCTTCTTTGGAGTATAAGCCAATATTTTCATTAGGAAAAATACTGATCCTAGAACGGGGAATAATATTATTTTTATCGTAAGGAATAAACATAGCAGCCTCTTCTATTTTCCCCAGAAAAGCTTTGATCCGAGAAACATATTGATCAAAAGGAAAAGGTTTTGCTTTTTCTTGGTCTTCTCGAGCTTCTAGAACTTTTGTACAATTTCCAGAAGTTTGATTTTGGGCAGAAAAACAATCCGCTTTGTCTGTTTCTGCTGTAGCAGGTGCAGCTGCCAATACACTAGCAACTAAGGTAGCAAGGGTAGCCATTCGACTTTTTTCAGGTGTTTTCATTTTTAAAGGGTTTAAAAAATAATAAAAATGATTGTGGGAGGTTTATATCATGGATTTAATTTCTTGTCAAGTAAAAATAATAAGAAAATATGTCAAATTGTGTATTTTTGGCTTAAATATCATATTCTTTTTGGGTAATTATTTTTCTATTTTCCAGAATTCTCGAGGAGAACATATTTTTATCGGTGTTATTTGATGGGCTATGTCCAGGAGATCTTTGTCTCCGGAGATCAATATTTCTGATTTTGCGGCTATGGCAGAAGCCAGGATAGGAATATCTGTTTCATCACGAAGAGGGAAAGAAGGCAGTGATTTTGGGATGGGGACTACCGTATGTTTTCTGAGTAATGCTTCAAATTCCTGGATAATTGTTTGAGGAACATCAAATTTATCAGCCAACACTCTTCTCGCCTCTGAAATTACCGCTTCTCCGACAATCAGCTCGTGTGCTTCGATTACATACCGAAAAACTTCCGCACAGAGTCCTCGAGACAAAAAAGCACTAATCAAAACATTTGTGTCGAGAAATATTTTCATGACACTTTTTCAAATACTTCTTCATCCGTAAAACAACCAGCCTTTTCTCCAAAAGGAAGCATTTTTTCTCGAAGGAGCTCAAATTTTATAAGCGTTAGCTTTCTTTTGAGAGCATCCTTGATAATAGTGCTCTTTTTTTTTCCTGATTTGGCACAGAGTTGTTTGAGATCTTTTTCTAGATCCTCCTCAAGCCGGATAGAAATAACGCTCATGATTTTTGTATTACAAAGTAATACTACTCCTTTTGTTTCCAGAAGTCAAAAGTTTTCATAAAAATCTTGTCCGCTATTTCCTCGTCACTGTGTCCTATCTGTGTTTATCGATCATCTCGATCAATTGTTCTTTTGATTGTACACCGGTGGCTTCTTCGACGACTTCGCCATTTTTGAATACTTTCAGTGCTGGGATGGACATTACGCCATACTTTGAGGCGATTTCCGCTTCTTCATCCACATTGATTTTACAAATTTTTGCTCCATCACCGATTTCTTCAGATAGTTCTTCGATCACGGGGAGGAGCATCTGACAGGGACCGCACCAGGGTGCCCAGAAGTCTACGAGGACTACATCGGAGCCTTGGAGCACTTCTTTGTCAAAATCGGAACTGGTAACTGCTTGAGCCATAATTTTTTAAGGTTAAAAACTATCTCGATCCTATGATTCACATACTAGAAAGTCAAATAATTTAAGTTTTTTCTCGAATTTTTAATTTTTAAACTCAAATTTTTAAATAAATCTTAATTTTAAAATCTTAAATTTTTGCTATTTTTACTCTTTTAATGGTTTTAAAAATTAGAATTTAGCCCGGCCTTCGTCCCGAGTCCTCGGGACAGCGGAGTAGGCAAATTATTTAAAAATTCAAAAATTAAAAATTATAAAATTCCACCCTTTTTTTAACAAAAATACAAAGTTTTATTTGCATTTCTAGATAATCCATGGTACAATGGGGAGATTTAATACTTAAATAAATCAAAAATGGACTTCGAAAAAATCGTCGCTTACGCTTTTCAGAACAATGCTTCTGATATTCATTTGTCCCCAGGACAACCAGTGTTTTTCCGAATTTATGGAGAACTAAAACCCCTCGGAAATCCTTTGCAAGTAAAGGAAATTCAGGACCTGGCAGCTAAGTTTCTTTCTCCAGAACAATTGAAAGAATTGCAAACAAACAGACAAGTAGATTTTCTTGCTCATACCAAGACAGGAGAGCGTCTTCGTGCGAATGCTTTTTATGAAAGAAATGGGCTTTCTATTTCTTTCCGATTGATTTTGAAAAAAATTCCAGAATTTAGTTTTACTGGGCTTCCACAATTTGTATTGGATGATCTTTTGGCTCTCAAACAGGGACTTGTACTGGTAGTAGGACCGACTGGACAAGGGAAATCAACCACACTTGCTTCGCTTTTACAAACCAGACTCCAACAAAAATCTGACCATTTGATCACCACAGAAGATCCAGTGGAGTACATCTTTGCCCCAGGAAAAGGAATTGTACAACAACGTCAGGTAGGACGAGATGTGACTTCTTTCAAAGAGGGAATCAGTGGGGCACTTCGAGAAGATCCAGACATCCTCATGGTAGGAGAGATGCGAGACTATGAAACCATCTCTGCTGCTCTGACCATGGCCGAGACCGGACACTTGGTGTTCGGAACTCTGCATACGAATGATGCAACACAGACGATTTCTCGAATTATCGATGTTTTCCCAGCTTCTGAGCAAGAACAAATCCAAGTTCAGTTGGCTTCAACCCTCAATATGATCGTTTCACAACGGTTGGTGCTCAATGCACAAGGAAACGGACGAGCACTTGCAGCCGAAGTTTTGACCATGAATTACGCAATTCAGAACTTTATCCGACAAAACAAAGTGTTCCAGATTCCAAATGCAATGCAGACAGATTCTTCTGGAAAAATCGTGGTTTTTGAACAATCTCTGGCTCGATTGATCCAAGAGGGGAAAATCACCAAAGAAATGGCTTTTGATTATGCACACGATCCGAACTATCTAGAAAATGTGATCGATATGCTGGCTGAACAAGCCGCTATGGCCGGAGATGCTCCGGGAGCGGTAGGTGCTCCAGTGGCCGCTGCACCAGCGGCAGCACCTGTGGCAGCAGCTCCAGTAGCGGCTCCAGCAGCTTAGTCAATTACAAATTAAGATTTTCAAATTACAAATTTAATCCCGCCTTTGGCGGGATTTTTGTAATAATTTTCAATTGATAATCCTCATATTTTCCATACAATTTTTTAGCTATGGGCAAACCGTTTGTAAACCTACACACGCACTCTTTTTATTCGATTTTGGGAGCTTCGGCTGCTCCTAGATCAATTCTCGAAAAAGCCAAAGAGTTGGAATATCCAGCGGTTGCTTTGACGGATACCGGGGCAGGATATGGACTGGTGGAGTTTTTTGAAGCGGCTGGAAAAATTGGAGATATTAAGCCCATTTTGGGTGCAGAAATATTTGTGGCTAAGGATTCGCGGTTTGAGCGACGAGCAGGGATCGATGGTCGAGAGGGGTACATTGTACTTTTGGCCAAAAACCAAACTGGATGTGAAAATTTACTCAAAATTCTTTCTCTCTCACATTTGGAGGGATTTTATTACAAACCCAGAGCGGATTGGGAGCTTCTGGAAGCATATTCAGAGGGTTTAACTGTACTCACAGGAGCGACTGGAGGGCTGATAGGACGAGAACTGCGAGATGGCACGGAAAAGAAAGCAGAAGCTATTTTTGAAAAATTACAGACGATTTTTGGTGTTGAAAACGTATTTCTCGAGCTTGTGGCCCGATCCTGGGGAGATCAGCAGAAATTAAACGAGTGGAAAGTGAAGCTTGGAGAGCATTTGAAAGCAAATTTTGTCGTCAGTTCTGACGCACGCTATGTAAATGCTGAGGACGAAGAAGCCTGTGATACGCTCTTTTGCATCGGAAAAAATCAGACAATCACCGATCCCGGCAGGACCAAATTTGCCGAGAAAAACTGGTTTAAATCTTTCGAAGAAATAACAGAAGAACTCAATTATTTACCGGCTGAAATACTCGAATCAGCCCGAGAGAACACGTTAAAAATAGCCGAATCAGTGGATTTTGAATTTGAGTTTGGCGTGAATCACCTGCCAGAGTTTGCCGTTCCAGAAGGCGAAACTATCGCTTCGGAACTACGAAAAAAATGTGAAGCAGGTATAAAAAATCGATTTCCGCTTATTTCTAAAGAGCATTTAAAAGAAGTGGAAGAAAGGCTTGATTATGAGCTTTCTGTGATCGGAAAAATGGGATTTGAGGCCTACTTTCTCATCGTCGCGGACTTCATTCAGTTTGCAAAAACAAACGGAATTATGGTGGGGCCGGGGAGGGGGAGTGCCGCAGGATCGATTGTTGCCTATCTTTTAGAAATTACGAATATTGATCCGATCAGGTACGAATTGCTTTTTGAGCGATTTCTCAATCCCGAACGGATCTCCATGCCCGATATCGATATCGATTTTTCTGATGAACGGCGAGACGAAGTACTACAATACGTGACAGAAAAATACGGCACAGAAAAGGTTTCCAAAGTTTGTACTTTTGGGACCTTGGCGGCTAAAGCGGCTCTGAAAGATGTGGGGCGAGCTCAAGGAGTGGCTTTTTCTGAGATGAATGCGATGACCAAGATTTTGCCCAATCGTCCCGGATTTACCCTCAAAGACGCGGAGAAAGTGCCTGATTTCCAAACGCTGATCAAAACCAAATCACATCTGAAAAAAGTTTTCGATGTCGCGACAAAGCTGGAAGGTTGTGTACGACACGTGTCTGTGCACGCGTGTGCGGTGATGATCGCCGCTGAAGAATTGACCAAGTACACGCCCGTGCAGTGGGCACCAGGAGCTGAAGAAATAAAAATTACGCAGTTTCCCTACCAGCAATTAGAACACTTGGGGCTTTTGAAAATGGACTTTTTGGGACTCAAAAATCTTTCGGTCCTAGAAAAAGCCGTTGCCAATATCAAATTGACCACGGGAAAAGAAATAGACCTGACTGCTATTCCAGTAGATGATGAAAAAGTGTTTCAGATGATGGCAGAGGGGGAGACGACGGGCGTTTTTCAATTCGAATCTGCGGGAATGCGACGGTATCTGAAAGAGCTCAAACCAACCGAATTTGAAGATCTCGTAGCGATGAACGCCCTTTATCGACCAGGGCCGATGGAGTACATCCCGCAGTACATCGAGGGAAAACACAATCCAGAAAAAGTGAAGTACATGCATCCAGTTTTGGAGCCAATTTTGAAGAAAACCTATGGAATTGCGGTATATCAGGAGCAGGTGCTCAAAATCGCTCAGGTTTTTGCTGGATTTTCCCTCGGAGAAGCAGATATTCTCCGAAAAGCGATTGGAAAGAAAATTGCTTCCATTCTCGCCAAAGAGCGAGAACACTTCATCGAAGGAGCGGTCGCACAGGGGAATGATAAAAAGTTAGCCATCAAAATTTTTGATGAAATCATCGTACCTTTTTCCGGATATGGATTTAACCGATCCCATGCGGTGTGTTATGCTCGAATTGCCTACGAAACCGCTTATTTGCGGGCCAATTACCCAGTGGAATTCATGGCCGCGATGATGACGACCGATCGAAACAACACAGACCGAATTGTGCTCGAAATGAACGAATGTGCGGCGATGGAGATTGAGGTTTTGCCGCCTTCGGTCAATGAATCGGGAAGCTACTTCACCGTGATCAATGAACAACGAGACAGTGAGCAGTTAACAATGAGCAATGAACAATTAAAGTCAGAAGGCAGAAGTCAGAAGGTAGAAGTAGTCGACGACGAATCACGAATCACGAATCATAAATCATGTAAAAATCCAGAACTAAAAACTAAAAACTATGAACTAAGAACTAAACGTATAAGATTTGGCCTTTCTGCGATCAAGGGACTGGGGGAGGATACGGTGGATCAGATTATTTTTGAGCGGCAAAAGAGTGGAGTGTTTAAGTCACTTTCTGACTTTGCCAAGCGAGTTCCAGCGAAGCTGATCAATAAAAAAACACTAGAAGCACTCGCTTTTTCGGGAGCTTTTGATGGGTTTGGGGATCGGAAAGCCGTGGTGGATAGTTTAGACGATTTATCTCGTTTTGCTCGAGAGCATCAGGATCAGTCAGAAGCTGGGCAGATGGGTCTTTTCGGAGGAACGGATGAAAAAGCAATGGAGTTTACCCTCAAAGATTCTGTGGCGACGAAGGAAGATATTCTTGCTTGGGAGAGAGAAAGTATGGGGCTTTATGTTTCTGATCATCCGCTCAAAGGAATGGAAGGCTATTTTAAGAAGTACGGAACCCTGATCGGTCACCTAGGAGAAGAGGATATTGGAAAAAAGAAAGCTATTCATGGATTGGTGACGTCAGTACGAAAAATTGTGACCAAACGAGGCCAAAATATGGCGATTTTGACGATCGAGGACACTTCTGGGAAGCTCGAAGGAGCTATTTTCCCACAAATTTATGAATCCATCCCAAAAGAAGCGTTGGTAGAAGATGCTTTTCTCCGTGTTCGAGGAAAGGTAGATGAGCGGGATGGAGCGATGAATATTATCATTGATGAGGTGAAAGTAGGGAATTTAAAAGTCATTCAAGAAAAAATTGCAGCGGGGGAGATATTTGAATCCTCCGAGGATGAAGCGTCAGGGAACAGGGGAGGAGAAAACACCCTCCTCAATCCCCCCTCAAGGGGGGAGGCTTTGCGAATTGAGATACCACAGGGGACGGTGAAGGGAAAAATAGATGATTTGAAAGCGTTTTTAATCGAAAAAAAGACGGATGATCCGTCGGGAAGGGAAGTGGTAGTGGTGATTGATGGTAAGGATGTAAAACTCCCTTTTCGAGTAGGAAATGATAAAAAGCTAGAAAAAGAAATTAAAGCGATTTTATCATGAGTTTAGCCGTGTTAGCTGCCATCATTTCTGCCGGGTTACATCCTTTCATGGTAAGTGCGGCCAAACGTGCTGCTCATCCTTTGACAGTTAACGCTCTTGGATGTTTTTTGGCAGCGATTGTTTTTTCTTTTGTATATTTTGATCCTGATTTTTGGACACGGTTTCTAGTCCATTGGAAATTAGTGGTTTTTTCCGGGTTTTTGCACATTGCTTACATCAGTATTGCCCTGACTTTGATCACGAGACACGAATTTCAGGTGCTGTATCCACTCACTCGTCTAGCTCCGATTTTGATTTTGATTGGAGAAGTGGTGGTTTTTGGGACAGAGTTTTTGGCAATTCAGATTTTTGGAATCATGAGTGTGGTAGCTGGGGCTTTGATTTTGGGATTTGATCACAAGATTGCCCATGTACGGACACAGGTTTTTTTGGGGATTTTGTTAATTACTTTGTTGGTGGCAGGATTTCATCTAACAGATAAGCAGCTAGTACAGTATTTCACCGCAAGTGAAATGTGGGCCTTGATTTTTACACAGCTCCCATTTCCTATTTTGGTTTTGTTGATAAAACAAAAAGAAGGTTTCCAAGATCTCAAAAATTGGAAAAATACGCTGTTTTACGCTTTTGCAATGATCGGGACGTGGTATTTTGCTATTTTTGCACTGCGGGAGCTGGATGCGGCGATCGTGGCATCTCTTCGGAATTTATCGATTCTTTTGGGCGTATTTCTCGGAGCTCACCTCTTCGATGAGGGGCATCGATGGTGGCGGTATGTGGCGGCGGGGTTGATTATCCTGGGAGCGGTGATGGTGGTTTAGTTTGGGAAAAAGTAAAATTTATACTCCGCCGCTTTTGAATTTCAGAATTTGTATAATGCACCGAGGCTTGTCTTCAATGAATCATAGAGAGAAGAATGAACAAAAGCTATGGAGCATAATACTCATAATTTTTAAAGCGGAGGTGTAAAAAAGTTGCCCCGGACGCGATGCCGGGGCGAGCTTAGGAGGCGGTTATTTGTTGGCGGCGATGGCAGGACCTACGGTGGCCCTGCCCAGTGAAACCAAATTCTCGGTGGCTTCACTGAAATCGATGTGAGTGGCACTGCAGCCGCTAAGTGCCAAAAAAGCTACGAGGAGTGGAATTCTCGCCATCTCCTCTCTCCTTTCCTTCTAGGTGTTGCAAAAACCAAACAAATTACTCCCAAAAAAGAACCTTTTCCGTCCGGATCCCTCCGCCCAAAAGCGTGAGATACTCGGAAAACGGTTTTATTTTTGTTTGCCCTTTTGTAGAGGAAATCACTTTTTTTGTCAAACTTGTTTGCGTTTTTGTCTAAAATATGCTATAATTTACAGATTTTTAAGTAATTATTTATGAAAAATCTTTTTTGTTCGGCTGGCGGTGATTTTGGTTCTGGTTTTCTAGAGAAGTCTGGGAGATTTGTGTTTCAGAGTTTGGATAAAATTCAAACTGGAATAAATGAACAAGGATATTTTAGCTTCAAGCGTCGTGCAGAGCTGCAAAGTGCATCTAAAGAAGCGGTTGAAGAACTTCAAAGTACCTTAAAAGACCTTGTTTTTGAAGATGCAAATGCAGCCTTGAAAGAAAAAGAATCTCCTTTTCGAAAGGCGTTGAAAGAAAGAGGATTTGGTGATTTGTTGAATTATTTTGATAAACGAATCGAAAAAGGAAGGGATGGATTAGACACGGCTGCAAACGGAAATTACTACAAATCTACTACATTGGCGGTGCTTTATTTGCAGTTTGATGGGGGTTTTCGAGATGCTCAACTAGATGGAGTTTTTGGAGGGGATAGTTTTGAATTATTAAAAGAGAGAGTTGGAAAAGGATCAGCAGAAGAGAGGAGAATGTTAGAAGATGATTTTTCAGAAGAGGAACGTCAACAAGCTCGAAAAGCCATTTTGGAGGAAGAATCGGGCGGAGTCAAACTTGAAAATGTTTTTGAAACCCCAGAAAAGTTAGGAAACCTTCGTGATTATAACCTTCGCACTCTGGAGGGGCACATTCGTTTCTTGACTAGTACTTATGGAACCAAAGAAATGACCGGAGACCTAATGAGCTACCTGGAGGAGTACAATGAATTTTTGAAAGACCAGAACTGTCCACAACTAAAACCTGTCGATGTAGAAGTAATCCAGCTCTATGTCGGACAGAGAGAAGGACTCTTGCGAGTGATGCAGAGAGTAGTCGATGGGGATCTCATCGAAGAAGGTGTGCTCGGCTGGGCAAAAGACATAGGAGAAGCCTTGGCAGGGGCTGTGACGGGGGATAATCGCTCTGATCTAGAAAAAGCTCTCGAAAGAGAGGACATTCGAAATTCACAATTTGCTCCAGAATTGCAAGCATTAGCTGATAAATTCAAAGAAGATTACCAAGCTAAGATAAAAAAAATTAATGCCCTGGCTCTGCAGATTGAAGCACAAAGAGGTGTGATTCTCAATGAATATGGAGAGGGATTGGGAGAACAGATAATCAAGGCATTTTTCATTACGGCGGCCTCTTTTATTATTGGAGGGAAATTTGACTTTTTGATCGGAGCAATCCGGACCCCCCTGATCGATGGGATGCATGATCTGATGAATGTGAATATGGTAGATAAAGTGATGCATGATAAAAAAACTATACACGAAGTACTTGATGATAGATGTAGAGAAAGAGGACTCTCCTACACAGAAATAGTTCGGAAAAATTTCCAGGATGGGGAACGACTCCGACTTCAGTTTATGTTTAATTACAACGATACAAATGAAAAAATCATAAGAAAACAAAGAGAACACCTTGACTGGACAGTTCGTTCACATGGGCTGATTCTGGGAGATCGAGGAGAAATTGCGGCAGAACAGGGAGATGAGGATATTGCTAGTGCTTTTCAGGGATTTTTGTGGTGGGAGCGATGGCTTGGAGAGGATAGCGAGAGGTATGACCAAGCACAGGAACAACTAAAAATTCTCAAGGATCTTAGTTTTTGGGATGATCCAAAATTGGCCAGCAAATTAGAAAAAGCAAAACCGGGGGATACTTTTGCTATCGGAAAACACATAGAATATGGGACAACTGAGAAGATGAGCATCCGAAAAACCGAGAGAGGATGGGATGTTTTGAAAACTTATGAAAGTACTACTTGGGGGCCAGGAGATGTTACAAATGTCGGAGATGGTGAATATCTGATAACTGAAAAAGTGGGAATTTATACCGTCGCTAGAAAAGGTCCTGGAATAAAGAAAATAGACGGTTATGTACCTATTTATGGAAAATATTTTGACTTTATAGATCAGATACATGATCCAGAAGCTCGTATCGAAGCTTTTGAAAAGAAACGAAAAGCCCTAAAGGAGCTCGTTCGGATTGCCGAAGGAGAAATGGCTGATGATTATGACAATCTGGATATCAATGGGGATATACCAGCAGTACGAGCACGTATTGATGCTGAAATGCAAAAGGCAACAGGCGAAAAAAAAGAAAAAGAAAAATTTGAAGGAAAATGGATCGATCTGGGAAAGCACTTCGGAAGGATCTGGAAATTCAGATATCTCGGAATGTATAACAAAATCAAAGCCAGAATCAAAAAAAATGCTGATGGGAGTGCGAGTTGGGAACTCGGGGAAGAAAAACAAAAGGGTGACGGAAGTCTGGAGATAGTGCCTATTCCAGATGATCAAGAAAATAAGGGAAAATTTAAAAAATATTATGACTACCTAGAAAAACGAGGAAATTTTATCAATTATTTGGATGATGAACCGCGAGCTCGGCTCAAATCAGTTCGAGAATTAAAACGAATGTCGGAGGTTTTTGACGGATACATGGATATGACCACCACATACGATCGACTTGAAGAAGTTCTGGAAGCTAAAACCAACTCAGAAAAGGAAAAAATTATCACTCGAATGATTTTGGAAGAATATCGTGGTGCAGAGTTTGATGGAAAAAAGAATGCGGCTGTATTACTTGCTGATTTTCCGGTTCCAGACAAAAACTCAAAGTTAAGAAGGACTATTAGTAGTTATTTTGATGCTCCAAAAGGTAGTAGGGAAGCGATTTTGGAAGAACTCATGGATTCTGATGAGTTTGAAGATTGGTACTTAAGTATCTGTGCTACTATCAATAATGCAGATTGCGAGCTTCATACGGCACGAGTACAAAAATTTGAAAAAATGGCTTTGTATCCTGATGCGGCAGGTGCAACTCATTATCGATTCTACTTTACGAATCAAATGGCGAGAGCTTTTGGTGATATTTTTAAAAGCAATGGAAGTGCAGATGATAGTAGTGGTGGAGGGATTCGAAAAGGTCCAGGCGGAGGAGCGCCAGCGAAATAAAAAATTATTTGTTTTTTGATAACTTTGTTTGTTATAATGAGGTTATGGAAACTGTCGAAAATAATATTAAATTTGAGGAAGTAGTAGTGGAGGAACAACCAAAAAAGAAAAGGAAATGGATTGTTTTTGTTGTTTTGGGAGTGATTTTGGCTGGTTTGACGGCGGGGGGAGGATATTTTTTTTATGAGTGGAAAAACCGTTTTCTCGTAGATCCAGTAGTCGATGAACAAAATAAAATCCTTTCTCATCCGGATAATTTTTTATTGGACAGATCTATCCCCGTGCCTAGCCCGTAATACAAAATAAAAAATGTTTAACATAAAATCTGGAATACTTGCTTTTTTGATCGGAATTATCTCGATTCCGGGAGGTGTTTTTGCAGACCAGGGGGATTTTTTCCCAAATCGCGAAGGAATCAGCTATACGACTAGCCCCTACGGAACCGGCAGTTCGGTAGAATTTAACAAGATTATTGATGCTTGGAATTCTGTACCTCCTTCTCGAAGACAAGTCGGCAATCCAAACCATCAGGATGAACGGGATTTCACTGCGGCACGTCAGATCCTCACAGACCCAATGGCCGATCAAATGCAAAAATACGAGCATCGAGTCGATAATCTAGAGCTCGGAGATCGAGTGTGGGTGCAGATCTATGTCCACAATAACGCTCAGCAGGTCTGTGGAGGAGGGAATGTAGCTCGAAACACGACCGCTCGACTGGATTGGTCAGATCCGACAGCCGTGGTGGCTCGGATTACCGCAGACAATGCCACCCCTACCGAAGTAAATGATATCGTTTCGTTTTCGTTCGCGGGAGATTATTCCTTTCAGCGGATAGGACAGGTGTCTCAGTTTGAGCGGATAGACCCAGATGCGGCGGTGTGTGCTGGGCATGAAGATGCTGATCGCGGGTTTCGAGAAAGTTTTCCTGTTCCGGTAGAAAACGGAGTCTCTTCGCAAATAAATCTGGGAAATGTGTATGGATCTTATGGATATATCAAGTTGCTCTATTTCCAACTCGAAGTAGTACCGGCCGAGAGGAGTTTGACTGTCGTGCAGACCTCAATTCCTGACGGGGGAAACACGGTAGAAGTGTTATCAAATATTAATTATACCTTCACCGTGAATAACACCGGGAATATTGGTCTGGAAAACGTCGTTTTGACCGATACTTTGGATCCAAATCTGGAATTTATGGGGCCGGGGATTATCGCTGAGGTTGGGAAACATCGGCTACCATTGAGAGAATCTTGGTGGTCTCAGTTATTTGGTATTGATACCGTTTCGGCTCAGACGGGAGAGGGCGTGTCTGCGGCTGGACAAGTGGTAACCATAAATTATGGAGATTTGGGAGCTGATCCGGAAGATCAAACTTTTACGGCTCAGGTTCGTGGATCAACCCCTCATGGAACTGCGATTTGTAACACTGGTACGGCTATGGCAGATCAGGTTTCTTCTGTAATTTCCAACGAACTGTGTCACAACGTAAATGCCGGAAGGCCAGATGAAAACTTTGTAGTCCAAAAAGGAGCGATTACTCCGCCCGGGGATTCTGTTTTGTCTCCCAATGAGCAATTTCAATACACGTTGACTGTCACCAATAATGGTGCTACGCCTTTGGTAGAAGTTATTTTAACCGATCCTCTTCCAGCACAATTGAGTTTCATCTCTGGAGACGAAGGAATTGTTGAAAGAAATGGTGTTGTGACGGCCAATTTTGGAACGATAGCTCCAGGAGCTACCATTACAAAAAACTTTACCGTGCAAGTACAAGGTTCGGTAGAGGGAATTACCGAGATCTGTAATGCTGTCTTTGCTGTGGGGCAAAGGGCGGGGGAGTTAGTAGCCCCTGTGCCTAATCCTACAGAACAGCTTTGTCTCCCTGCAGGAGCTTCTCAGCCTCGAGGAGGTGGTGGAGCCCCGACTCGTCCAACTATTGGCTCTTGTACCGTAAATTACAGTACTGGGGCGTTCCAGTGTACGCCTCGATATCCAGTGGCAGATGTGAGTGATCCGACCTATATGGAATACCGTGAGTGTGTTTCAGATTCTACAAAAACAGTGCCAGAATGTTTGAAAGAATGGGCGGTTGCCAAAGAAATCGTCACTTGTGGCGATGAAATCGCTGGGGAGGTGCAAGTTCCTTACACGGGGAGCTTCAATACCGATATTGAGGCACAATGTGGAGCACTTCTTCCAAATATTGGAGGAGGGAGTTGTACGAATGGAGTAAACAGTACTTTTATCAAAAAAATTCGTCAGGTATCTGGGATGTTTGGAGAAGAAACTTCTGTCGCCAAGGGAGAAAATGTGCGATATCGAGCTACTTTGGAAATTAGTGGTGCAGATGTACCGGAAGTGACCGCAGCAAATCTCAGAGTCTATGATTTCACGATCCCGGCCGAATCTGGAAATGTTTGGAATCGAAATGGGTTTATCACCGAAGGATGGGGCTGGAATACAGGTGGACGATACTATGAAAAGAATCTTTCAGAAGGCGAAATCAACAGTTTGAATGCGGGACACAGTATGAGGACCAATCTGGACTACGAAATGAATACGGAGTTAGCCGCTGACTACGATGTCTCCAATATCAAAAATGTTGGATTTGCAGTCCTTCGCTACAATGGTGGATCAGATATGATTGGAGTAGGGGAGGCCTGTGGGATTTCTAGTACAAATATGGAGGGAATCTTCATGAGTTCTACTCTGGGAGATGATGCCAATGTAAACATTATCCGACCCTACGTAGAGGCAAAAGGAGGAGATATCGGATTTCGATTCTCACAGAATACGGTAGAACGAATTACGGGAGATTCAAAAGCTATTACCGGTGAAGAAATCACTACGGGCCAAGTATTTGTTGAAGAAGAAACAGCAGAAGATCCAGAAAAAGGATTTTTGGCTCGATTTTTGGGGAGTATGCGACAGATCATCTCAGATCTTTCCATCTTCGAAAAATTTAAAGGAGAAGCAGCTGATTCGGATGCTTTTTATGAAAATCTCAAACTCAATTTAAACACCGAAGAGGGAATAGAGTCTTTGGGTATTCAATTTGTCACAACGAAAGATGAATCTGGTGTATACTTCATTGACGCACTAGAAGAAGGAAATCCAAAAATAGAAGGGGATTTGGATCTGGGAGGGGAGAGCAAAACTTTTGTCATCGAGGATCGAGATTTGATCATTGGAGATATTACCGGAATAAAAACAGACTATCGGATTGGCAATGGATTTGCCGCCTTTGTGGTACGAAATGGAGACATAAAAATTCGACCGCACGTGGAGCGAATAGAAGGAATTTTTATCGTAGAAAATGGAAATATTGGTCCGACGGGAGTTTATGACGCAGGGTTGGGGTACTGGGTACCAGAGATTTCTTCCAAACAATTAAATGTTTCTGGGATGTTGGTGGGAGATATGCAGGATCTTTTCCAATATCGGCGGTTTATCGGTGATAGTCCAGAGATGCGAGTAGAGCCGAGTATCAAGATCAATTTTGATCTGCGAGTACTAGAAAATACCCCACCAGCCCTAGAAAAGTTCCTCGGAGCGGATTGGCGGCAGGAGTCGCTTGGGGATTAAGTTTTGGTAGATATAGCAGGGCAACTTTAAAATTACACAAGACTCCTCTGGATATTTTGAGGTGCTAAAAAGAATGATGTTCGTCGTAAAGGCACTTTTCCCGGTGGCTCCCTACGGTCGCCACCATGAAGTGCCACAAAAAGCACCGTAGTTTTTGTTCTACTTCGAAAAAAATTATGCAATTTTATATTTTGTTAGCTATAATTTTTTTCAAAAAAAGGTTCCCAAATGGGGATTTTTTTGTTTTTTAATGAATGTTTTAAAAAATAACTTGACTTTTTTGTAAAAAAATATAATAAAAAATTTGTTTATAATTTAAAATTTGAATTAATGTTTGAAAAATTTGAGGATTTTTTGGATGATCCATTTGAAGGATTAAAAAGCACTTCACAGAAAGGTTTTCAAAAAGTTGGGCAATTTTTTTCCAAGAGAATTGGAAATTCTTTGTATGTGGAGTCCATGTCTACTTCCGAGCTTTCATCTGTTCTTCGTGATCGGGAGAAGGTGTTTACAGACAATGAAAAAAGAGCCCACATAGTGGAGTTTTTGGCGAGAAGAGCACTTCAGAGGGATTCAAAGCAATACGGAATATCGCCTGATATTGCAGAGAGATTATTGGAGTCTCAGTATAAGGAGGATTTAAATAAGCTTGAAAGGGGTTGTTTGCGTTTTATCAAACCAGGGGAGGGGGAGTCTATAAAACTCCAAATACAAGCCACAATTGAAGCTCTTTTGTTAGAAATAGGACGCAAAAGAAAAAAAAGATCTTTGGCGTTTATCGGAGGGAGTGTTACCACCACAGCTGCAGCGGTTGGTTTGGTAGTGGCTCTCGGAGGAGTAGAAAAAATAAAAAAAGGGTTCAATTTTGGTTCTTTTTCCCCTCAAAGCAAAGAAGTTTTCAGGGACACAGGTGGTCCTAGAGTTGTTCTAGATATCCCTTCTGAACAGATTGCACCTCCACCACCTCCGCCTCCTCCTGCAGTGCTGGAAAATACGGAGCCAGATCCAGAACAACCGGTTGAACCAGAAGCTAAACAACCGATGGATCCAGAGAAAACTCCATCTCCACCAGAACCTGAACCAGAACCACCAGCAGAAAAACCAGAAGTTGCACCTCCTCCCCCTCCTGAAAAACCAATTCCTCCTGCTTCTGTGGCAAAACCAGCTCCTCCAGAACCTCCTCCCCCTCAAACAGGGAAACCAAAAGGGGCAGAAACTACTAAGGGTGAGACAGTTGATCCTGTTCGGGACGCATTTTTAAAGCAAGCCAGTCCTCCTGAGCCCAAAAAACCAGGAGTTAAAACGCCCCCAAAACCAAAACAAGAAGCTGTTATGCCTCCTCAACCACCAAAACCTGCACAAAAACCTAGAGAAATTGCACCTCCCGAATCAACAAAACCAGAAGTAAAAGCACCTCCAAAACCAGAAAAACAGGTGGTTAAACCGACAAAACCTAAAAAAGTGGAATTGGAAACGTCTCAACAACCCAAAGCTGAGGTCAAAAAATCCAAAGCAGAAGTAATCTGGGTAAAGGCAGCGGAACTTAGACTCTCAGGCAAGGGAGACAAGTTATTACTCGATATTAATGCTAAAAAAATTGAAGGAACCAAAACAGCTGCTGAAATGGTAAAAAATAAAAAAATTATCGCTTTTTTGCAGGTCCCCGGAGGAGAAACTATTCATATTCCAATCAGCTCTAGTTTTGTTGATTCCGTAAAAGATGGATCTCCTGAAGAACAAAAAAAGCAATTTGAGCTTGATCTAGAACAAGGAAACGAAAACGAAGGAAACCAGAAGAAAGGGAAACTTAACCTGCAAAATCTACAAAAACACTTAAAAAGTGGAGCTGTGCTCGGAATAGCACATCTTGGTGATGGGAAAATAATGAATATGGTGGCGGTAAAAGGGAAAATCGTAGGTATGGAATGAAACTCTTAAAAACTATTCAGCTGCGGTGGCCGTTTCAATTTTTTGAATTCGGTTGTTTCCTGATGGAGAAAGGGCGAAGCAGGCGAGTCCCTCTAGATCTCCAGGTTGTCTCTCTCGTCCTGGAGGATGATGTCCAAGGATAGCCCCACCTTTTGAGTTTTGTCCTAGGAAGTATTTTGTAGTTTCTTTTCCTGAGTTAGTGATGTATTTCACTGCTTCTCCGAAATAAAAATTCAAAGTTTCAGTTGTTTCAACTTGTTTTTTTATTTCAGCTGCATTTTTCGCCATTTGGGAGATTCCCTCCACCATTCTCACAAGAGCCTCTTTTTCCGATTTCCCAATTCTTTCGTGAGGAAATTGAAGTATTTCTCCTGCATTTTTTTCTACTTCTTCTGGAGGAGCTAACATCGCCTCTGTTAGTTCTAGTATGTCTTCATCTGGTTTTTCTGCTGGTTCAAATCTAGGATCAAATGTTGACATCTGAATTACGCAGCTGCTAGAACCTATTTCAGGTACTTGCATTTCTGCTGTCAGTTCGAGAACTTCTTCCTCTTCTGCTTGAGCGGCTTCTGTCACCACTGGAGAAGTAGTTGTTTTTGGGGGATCTGTTTGAGTTGTTTTTCGGACTTTTTTGCTAGTTCTTGAAAATAATTTTTCGATTAAACGTGTCCCTCTGGGTGGACGAGCAAGTCCTAGATCTAGATCCAAACAACTATCTGGATTATCTAAAAATTTGTTTATAAACAGTTCAAAAACAAGGCCCAACTTTGATCTTCTCGATTCATTTTCAAACCAGGCTTCTTCTTTTGTTTTGTCAGTGGCATAGATCTTTCCTCTACAGGCTCTCAGAGGGGTTACAAAAAAGGTAAGATGAGTCCAATTTGTAGTAGTAAAACGAATGCCGATTTCTTCTGTGAGCTTGAAAACGTGATTGCCAAAATCATCATATCGATCATCTTTTTCAGGCATAGTAACCCGGAAATAAGGCATATTGTTTTCTATTCTCCTTGGGACGTGTTCCTGAGAAGAAAGACACATTGGATCTCTTTCGGTATACCTTTTTATAAACATGTACTATTTTTTAAATTAAATTAACAAAAAAGTCAAATTATTTTTTTGCATACAAAAATCAGATTTCTACCTACACAGAAATGAAAAAGTGTACTCTAATTAAACCGCTCCATGAAAATCTGGTCTTTTCCTATTCCTTTTTTCTCCAGAATCTCTGTCACGCCCTGAACCATCCCTCCATTCCCGCAGATGTAGAATTCATCATTGGGGCCAAACTCCTTATTTTCAATAAATTCCGTGATCCGGCCGTGAGTTCCGTATTTTCCCAATTCTTTTGGATTTTCTTCACGAGAGAGGCCGAGTTTTATCTCTAGATTTGGATTCCAGTTTTCAATTTCGTCCAGGTAGGCAATATCCGATCTGTTTCTCCCGCCATAAAAAATCGACATTGGACGAGGAGAACTTGATTCCATTTCTGCCAAAATCATGGATCTGAGTGGAGCAATCCCTGTTCCGGTTCCGAGGAAGTAGAGATGAGCCTTTGGATTCTCAGAGAGAGTAAAGTGTCCAAATGGGCCTTTGAATTCAAATTTGTCCCCCACATTTGCTGCATCGAGGATCATGGATCCTTTTCCATTTGGGATAATCCGGATGATCAGCTCGATCAGCCTTTCCGAGGGAGTGGAGGCGATGGAGTATGCTCGAGAAACCTTTTCATCAAACAAAATGCTTAAGAATTGTCCGGCTTGAAAGTTCCAACCCCGCACTTTCATTTTTTCACCAGTCAAAGTTTCTAATTTTTTTACGGAAAAAAGGAATTTTTTCGTGTCGCGTGCGACCACGTCGATTTCTTCGATCTGGATGGTTCCTTGGTACAACATAAATTTAGTTCTTAGTTTATAGGTTTTCCCCCTACGCTCTATCGAGCTTCGGCGGACAGGTAGTTCTTAGAACCTCAAAGACTTATAATGCATGAGGGATTTTATTTCAATTCATTTTGAGAGTTAATCATTATTGATGATCACTTATTTCAAACACTTTTAATATCGTTCCCTCCAAAAAACAAAAAGCTCGATATTTTTTGGTAATTCTAAATTGATAAATAGAGTTTCTGCACAATAAAAAAAGCGACAGGTGCATTATCCCCAATCCCC
>CAYFOO010000017.1:0-23891 GCA_964344775.1 uncultured Candidatus Peribacteria bacterium | reverse complement strand
TCTCAGTATACTTTTTTTTATTCTTTGTGGGAAGTTATTTTGTTACTAATCCTAACTGGCTCTCGAGTAATGAAGCCGAGTTTACCGATGTCCCAAAAGTAAGTAGTGCCAACCTATCCGTGGCAATCAAAGTATATCGAGATGCCAAAGCTGCGATTCTCGATATTCATCAAAAAGTAGATACTTCAAAAGAAGAATTTCTCAAAAAAGAAGACCTCATCGATGATCTGTATCATGAGGTATCGAATGCTTTAGAGGGGATTTTTCACGAAGATCGAGAAATTTTACTCGCCTTTATGCCCTGGCGAGTAAAAAAGGCACAAAAAACAGTACCGGATCAAGTTGAAAATGCGGAAATGCAATAAAAAGCTTAGTACTACCAAGCTTTTAGTTATAAAAAGGAACAAAATCCTTACCCTTGTCGAGCATTTTACTACTTTTTCGACGTAATTCCTTATCCCCACCAAGACTTTTGTACCAAAATGGTGCAAAAGTCTTGCACATAGTAAGGTTTTGGTGCAAAAAAGGTGCAAAAAGCTTACTCCTACCAAGGATTGTATATCAAAATGGTATATTTTTCTTACCTTGATCAAGGATTTTATAACAAAAAGAACCAAAATCGTTACCCCTATCAAGGATTTGGTGCCTCTGAGTACTGAAATTACGTCGAGTCAAAAAGACTCGACTGAGCGTGAGCATTTTTAAGATGTCATAAACCGTAATCCGCATCCCTCGAATACAAGGCTTACCACCTCTTTTTCCAGATTCTACCGTAATAATTTCTTTATAATTCATTGTTATTTCAATAATAACTCATTAAAAGAAGGAGTAAAGCAAAATTTCTTGCTCGGCCATGATTTTGTTTTTGTCGAAAAGGAACTTGGGCATCAAGAAGAAGTATAAATGGATTTTAAAAAAATAGGAAATTTGACAATCCAAAAAACCATCTCTATCAATAAACCAAGTCTGCACAGCGGATTCTTTTCGTTTGTCTTCGAGCTATGACGAAAAAGAAGAGAATACCGTTGCAGCAAACGCATCTGGTGTTCTTTGACATTTCAAGTGACAAAAAGATAAACGGAAAGGATCCGTCTTGTGCCTCCTGCAACTACACGTCATGAGGAGCCACACTATGTCGAACAATACCGGTCGAATCAAAGCCACCATCTCTGGACACAGAAAGGTAAGGGATCTTCAAGCAAAGGTTCAACACGGCAAAGACAAGAATTTCCTCTTGAGCTTGCTGGTCCTCTTGAGTGGATTGATAGGGATGATTCTCTTTGCCTCCAGGATTGCCGGCATTGATAACCTACCAAAAGAAACCATGACGAATAGTGTCGCCGGTATCTTTTTCGCAGGCGTCCTCTGTATTATCGGATTCGTATCCGCCTACAGAGGTCCTGGGATTTTGGGAGTGATCATCTTTATCACCGGAGCTATTCTGATAGGCCAGGATTTCCTCGGGATAAGATCAGAACTGACAACCGCAAGAATTCTTTTTTTCTGGCCAGTAGTAAGTGCTGTCCCCGGCATGATCGTCGCCGCTCTCCTGCATTGGTACTCCTCCCGCAAGGATAAGGAAGAAACCAATCTAGAACAACGCTGGGAGTACTACCACTCCATGGAGGAACTTCAAGCTGCGGTCCTCGCTCTAGCACAACAGCCTAGGTTCAACGCAGCCCTGGGGATGTATCGACAACCGGAGCTACTGAAAATCTGGATCAAAGCACGCCCAGACGACGCCCTGATCATCATCCAGCAAATGATCCTCGAGAGCGAAGATCCGTGTCGTGCCATGACCATCATCGGTTGGGTATGCCGCTGGCTGGAAGAGATCGAATCTCAAGACCTCAGCTCGGCGATACGAGATGCCGCCACCAACGCACTCTTGGGCCGGGCAGAGGACAAGGAGACAGCAACCGCGGGCATAAATACCCTCACCGAAGCTCTCAGAACTTCGGACCCCGAGACTCCTCCGGTGGAAGTTCTCCCCGACGAGGAACCTGAAGCTGAGCCGGAAGACGAGACAGAACCGCCCACCGAAGCTGACGATCCGGCGGGGGCGGCTCCAGAAGATGCGACTCCGGAACCCACTCCGGAATCGAAACCAGTCGATGCTCCTCCCGACGAAGAGGACAAGAAAGACACCACCACTTGAGACAGAACGTCAACACGCCAATGCACTCCCCCCTGGTACCGGCAGAATGCCGTGTACCGGGGAGTTTTTTTTATAAAATTAAATTTATTCATTTTTTCGTTCGTTCCCAAATTCCATTTGGGAATGTACTTGTCTCAGAAGCTCTGCTTCATTTTTTTAAAAAACTTTTTATGATATTTTAATAAAAAAATATTTTTTTGATAAATCCGATCAATAAAATTATGCAATCAAAAATTTTAAATCCCAACAATCCCCCTTCTATCAATGCATAAAATTGTGCTTAAGTTTTTAATATTTTCACCATTTCGAATAACAATTTTATACAATATTAATTTTTTCACACAAAACCTTTCCTGGTGCACAATTCGTCAAGCCAAAAACATTGACTTTTTAGCCCAAAACCAATAGCGGTTTAGTGTTATTTTTGAAAGAAAAAAACAACCTTCACATCAAAAAGAAGTGTTGTTACCCATCTTTCTTTTTTTAATTCTTTAACCCTTTTATACCATGAAATGTTTCCATCCATTTCGACCTCGAGAAGGTTTTTTTGCAAAGTGCAAAAAATTCTTTTCGCTTCTCGCTATTGCGGGACTTTTATCTACTTCTCTAAACTTCCCACTCACCCCCGTCGCACAAGCGGCTGACGGAGATCTGGATAGTACCGGCGGAGTCGCTCTCCGGGACACCAACAGCAATGGTAAAATTGATGAAGTAGTTATTACCGTTGACTTTGCCGCTGGAACGGCCAATGCGATTTCGCATGCAACTGATGAAGCCACTACCATTGGCCAATTCACCGTTACAGACAGCGGATCTTCCAATGCAGTAACCGTTAGTGCTATCACTTTTGTCAGCGGTGACGGAACTGATGCGTTGTTCAAATTAACGCTGGACGAGAGCGATGCGGATCTGAGTGTAAACACCTCCGCTACGGCCGTAGATGTAGTCTACGATGCCACGGGAAATAATCTTGTCGTTACAGACGGAGCTAATCCGGCTAACGTGGCCGCCATTGCTACAGAAGTGGTAGAAATCGATGGAGCTGCTCCCGTGCCAGTAGCTGCCTCAGCTATCGATCACGATGATGATGGAAATCTAGAACTGGTATCTATACAATTCTCAGAACCAATGGCAACAAAAATACTTTCTTCCAATGATGAAAACTTAAACTTTGCGATTACCGGAACCGATTTTTCTGATTTGACTGAAGGCAGTGCCGTCAGTGATGGAAACAAACAAGGAACTTCGGATTCAACCGATCTCACACTTGTAAGCTACAACTTCACCACTACCACGCTCAAAACGACGGTAGGAAATCTCGAAATTGCGTACACCACCGATAGTGCTTCTCTGATAGAAGATGCCGCTGGGAATGTAGCGGCCAGTTTTACGCTCAATGCCGGATCGACTCCTGCGATTCAAGATGCCGCGGCTAGCTGTGGAAACCATGTGACCGAAACCGGAGAACAGTGTGATGATGGAAACACTGATGCCGGAGACGGATGTAGTGCCACTTGTCAGACAGAAGCTAGTGCCGCTACCTGTGGAAACAGCACCGTAGAAGGAGGAGAAGAATGTGATGATGGAAACACCACTGATGGAGACGGATGTAATGCGATTTGTTTGAACGAAGTGAGTTCTGGAGCCAACATGCCACCAATTATCAAAGGAGTAAAACTCGTAAATAGTACAACCGTAGGAGTAATCTTTGATCGAGCGATGGACAGCTCTACGACTGATGTCACGGCTCGATATACCATTCAAACGGCGGCTAGTGATACAGAAACCATCTCTAGTGCAACACTCCAAGGAGACACCGTGACCGTAAATGTAGTCGCTTCGGGAGCCACTATCGCCGATGGAGATAGCTTGATTATTAATGGAATTTACAACTTCCTGGATGATGCAAATGGAACCCCCGCTCAGGGAAATGAATACTTCAACATTGATGCGACTAAGCCAAAAGTAATCGGAGTGATCAAAGATGATCAAGCTTCAGGAAATGATTATGCCTATCTTCGATTTGATGACCGGATGGATGTCACCTCTGCCGAAACAGTGGGAAATTATACACCAGACGCCGGAAGTATTTCTAGTGCGTTCTTGATGTTTCATACACCAGATGCACCGAGCTGGATGTCTCCAGACATGTCGGATAAAATCGTAAGACTCACCACTCCAGATGTGACCGCGATCAGCTCGATTACCGTCTCCACTTCGGTAACCGATCAAGCTGGAAATGCCCTCGACGATAGTGGTGGGATCAACGTGGTAAGTCTCGCCGGAAGTGCTTCTGATGCCATCGCGATCTCAGATACTGGAGTTGTCGCTACGATGAATCAGGGAAGCTGGGGAATGAACCTGGATGGATGTAACGATAGTACCGGAGATACCGGAAACTCTTGTGACACAGATTCGAGCGATAATCTGCGAGATACCATTATTATTCCTTTTACCGGAGCCATTGACACCGCCTACCTTGGAGAAGATTCCAATGGTTTGATTCGAAACATCGGTGCCTTCCTAGAAATTTACAACGCCTGGACCTACTCCGGTTCTTCTGCTTCCGACTGTGCCGGAGGAGATTTCTTCACAGGGTCGGAATGTGAGGGACGACAATTTGGAAACCTAGATCAATCGTATGCCAAAGTGATCGACAACGAAGCTTCTAATTTTAGTGCCAACTCAAACAGCATTGCGGATGATGTCCTTGTGATTTATCTACAAGGATTTACCGATATCTACGACGGCATGAAGATTAATCCTTTTGGAATCAAGGGACTCAATGGACTTACGGCTACACAGCACAGCACCGCCTCAAAAAACCAAATCCCAATGCCAGAATTTGCAGATGTGGAATTTGTCCAAGTAAATAAAGCCGGAGCCGACTTCGCAGATGGAGATACGGTGACCCTTTTCTTTGATGGAGACATGGGACGAACTGATATCGGGGATACCACCGATCTTGGAAATAAACTCAAACCAACTCAAATGTTCCCTTGGTCAGAACACAGCTGGGGGTCTGGCGGATCTCTCGCTATTACCTGGGGAAATCATGACGGAGCTACTTGTACTGGCGGGGGGACCAGCTCTGATACCACTCCAGATTGTCTGATAATCACCCTCGGAGGATCTCCTACTGTTGCTGAAGGGGATGAAATTATGGTGATGGGACTCAGCTCTGCCGCTGGAATGCCGCTCGGATTTGGAGGAAAAATCGATAGCACGGCCCCAACCGCTACAGCCACAAAAACAAGTTCTTCTATTTTTGTTACTTTTAGTGAACCAGTAATGGACAAACTCGACGATGGTGATTGGTCCAATAACTTCGGCCTGGATGCTGGGAACATCACTCAAGTAGAAGCTATTTCTGAAGGGAGCGTCGGAGGACATACAGGAGGCCCAGACATGGATCCAAAAAAATTCGAACTCACGGTCGATGATACCAGCAGTACTACCCAGGTAAACTTTACCAATATTATTGATGAAGGAGGAATTGCGGCTACCAATGCGGCCGTTAGCACCGACAGTACTGCTCCAAATATCTGTAAAGTAGTTCAAAACGACTGGGACGGAAACGGACAGCTCAATGCCTGGGATGAATTGATTTTGAAATTTGATAATGACGGTGATGCCAGTAACGGATGTAATACCGACCTAGATTATTCTACGATTACTGATCCAAACACAGACTTTATAATTAAACGAGACAGCTCCAATGTTTCAAACCCATTTGGACAAGGAGTGAATTTTTGGGTGGATCAATGGGATCAACATGCCGGAGAACTGCACATCAATCTCGGACAAGGAGCGGATATCCAACCTGGTGATGAGATCTGGGCCACGCTCGATGAAATCAAAGATCTGACTGGGAATTCAATGAACGAAGGAGCCGCTCAAATCACGCTCGCCTCATCGAAAGCCGGAAAAATTACAAAAATCGTCTATACTGATAATGGAGGGGGAGGTCTTGGAGATGCCGATACGTTTGTCGTACATTTTAATACCGCCATCGACCCAAATACACTCGGAACTTATGACGGAAGTGCTGTAACAAATCTCGATTGGGGACTTCCGATTGAACACAACTTTGAAGCCAATTATGGATCAGATTATACCTTTGCCGCCAAGACCTGGGGAGGGGCTGGCGGAGCTTGGAATGGAACATTTGACCAACTCACCATTACTCTCGCCGGTGGAAATGCCGCTCTGGGAGATGGAGATCTCGTACAGACCTACTCTATCCGAACCGACAGCGGAGGAACCATCGGGAAACCAGGAACCATCGATCTTTCTTCTCCGGTGTTGAAAACCGTGGCTGGAGATCCAACCGTCGCCGGAGATGCTGGAACTTTTGAAGCCGGAGACAAATTGATCTTTATCTTTTCCGAGCCAATGACAGATACTACGGTGATCAAAGCCAATCTCGGAATTGCAAACGGAGACATAGGAGACGAAGCAACGGTTCAAACGATGGATCCAGAAGGACGGGTGTACGAATTCACCCTCGGATCAACCAATTTAAGCGTTACTGCTGGATCGACTACTTTTGATCCAACTACCTCCGTGACTGACATCAATGGAAACGCCGATAATACTTCTGCCCCAGTCAGCATCAACACCAATATGCTCCCACCACCTACTAGCCTTGCTGCTAGTGATGCAGACACCACAAGTGCTGGAATCGACGGTCGAGACCTGACCGTCACTTGGACTGCTGGTGCAGGGGTAGTGAATTACAAAATCTATATACTCCCAGAATTCGTACCGTTTGATCCAGATAATCATAATCCCGTAGCAATTGCTGCCTCTGATACTTACTGTAATGCTGGAAGTTGTAGCTTCACCGGGACCAGCTCTATTCGAGTAGATAGTCGAAGTACTGATAGTTCTGCTAACATAGATAGTAATAATCCATACTTCCCCTTGAATGAATGGGATTTATACAACCTCTTTATTATCGGAGTGGACGATGGATCTGGGATCACTTTTCCAGCTCGACTGACCAACCCTTTTGAATTCTCTATCGAATATGGTTCTGACGGAGAAGCTCCATGGATCGAAGGATCTATGCCATGGGATGGAGCCAAAGACATCCCTACGAATGCCGGAAAAGTGAACATCAAATTTAACGAAATGATGAACCGATCTTCGATTGAAACCGCCGGTAATATTGTGCTGGAAAAAGATGTAAGCGGAACCTGGACAAGTGTTTCCGCCTACGTTTCTTATGATGAAGGAAATTTCGCTGCCACGGTAGAGGCCTCTAGTGCCTTGGACTCTAATAGTGATTACCGAGTACGAGTCACCACCAGCGTCACCGATGCAGGAGGAACCGCTCTGGGAAGTGAATTCAAAACACACTTCACTACGAGTGCTACTACTGACTCTACGGCACCGAAAGTGAAAACTTACTTCATCGATGGAGCTACGAGCACCACCAACATTCCACGAAACAGCTTTTCCATCTCGGTAGAATTTAATGAGGACATGGATCCAACCACCTTCACTTCAACTAGTGTAACCCTCTCTCCAAGCGTAACCGGAAGTGAAGTAATGTACGATCCTTTTATGCGAGGGATTAATTATATCCTCGGAGGAGCAATGGAAAGCAATACCGAATATACCCTCACCCTCTCTGGAGTGTATCTCAAAGATAAAGCCGGAAACACCCTCGACGGAAATGGAAACGGAACTGCTGCCGGATCTACGGCGGACAACTACACCCTCACCTTTACGACAGAAAATGCCGTTCTTTCAAACACACAACCGACCATCCCATGGATCGATAGTGATAGTAAAAGTGTCCTCGTCGGATTTAGTGACCGAATGGACAAAGCCACGGTGGAGAAAAAATCTAATTGGACCCTTACCAACGGAGGCACCAATGTGGATCTTCAAACCGCAACGTTTGAATACGACGGATTTATGAATGAATTACAAATCCGAGGAATCAGTCTCACAACAGGAGCAAATTACACCCTTACTCCGACTTCTTCGGTGCTGGCTATGAATGGACAAGACATCGATACGGCAGGAAGCCAATTGAGTTTTTCTCCATGGAGTGATGCAGGAGTGTTTGACTCTAGTTCTATCGCTGGGACGACCATCACCGGTATGGACGGGCAATTCAATGGAGACATGTTCTCCAAGATGGGAAATGACAACGTAGCGGATGATATTGATTTCAAAATGTTCATGCCGATTTCGGTTTGGCCGATGAATCAAACGGCGGGAAAAACGACCAGCTACCACATCAACTTCCCGACGACCAAATCAATCGTACATGCAGGAAAAATTCTCCTCAAATTCCCTTCTTCTTTTGACATCAGTAGTGCTGCGGTCGCAACGGATTCCAATAGTGAACTCTTTTTCTTCAATCAGGACATCAACGGACCAGGAGGAACGATGACCGCTGGATCTACTTTTGATCCAGATGGAAAAGTCCAAATCTCAGCTGTGTCTGCAAACAATCAAACAAAAACCATCACCCTCACGCTTGCAGTTGATGACGGGACTGGATGTACTCTGGACGCAAATGGAGCTTTTGAAGCCGCTTGTACAGATACCAACACTACTTCTACCACCATGCCATACGACTTCATTGATTTCGAGCTCTCCGGAATTAAAAATGGAGATGCCGCAGAAATCGACTGGGCCAATGATACCGGAGGATATCAAGTAGAAATCACGACCAAAAATAACAGCGGGAAAACACTAGAAGGACCGATCAAATCCATGAAATTTGATATTAAAAAAGCCGGAAGTGGATCTATTTCGGGGAAAGTAACCGCCTCAAATGGAACTACGGCCATCCAGAGTGCTCGAGTATTCCTTGACTCACCACTAGCTGGACATCTAGAAACAACAACTGATAGTAATGGATCTTATTCTTTCACACAGCTCCCAATCGCTGCCACGACAAATACTTGGGATGGATGGTACAACATCTGGGTTGATGCTCCAGAAAGTTCGGACTATTTCGGAGGACAAGGATTCCAAGTACAACTCACCTCGAGCAGCTCTACTTCAACGGGAAACAATGTGTCCCTCAGTTCCGCAGCCAATACGGTAACCTATACCATTACGCATACAGGAGATACGATGGATGGAAAAGATGTTTCCATCTGGGCTGGTGGACAAAACGGATGGAAAGAAAAGAAAGTAACCCTTGATGCAGATGGAAGTACGGATGCAACAATCAAAGTCAGTAACGGCATGTGGGATTTTGGATTGATGCCATACATGGAGCATTCGGCTTTTGGATCTGCCGGACCAGTCGACCAAGATTTCGCTCCACCAAAACCCATACAAAAAAACATCTCTGGGGATGACACCGTTACCTTTGCACTTACCAATACAAGCCTGACGATTACCGGAACAGTGACCGATGGAACCTCTGGTCTGGCCAACGTAAATGTGTATGCCTACGACCCATCTGGAGATGGATTTGGAGGACATGCGACTACCGCTACTGATGGATCTTATACGATCAAAGTCGCCTCTGGTACCTACACCGTCGGAGCACACAAACCAGGACTCCCCTCCGTCCCAGAAAAAACAGTAAGTGTCAGTACCAACGTCTCCGGAGTCAACTTCACAATGGTAAAATCAAGTAGCTCCATCTCCGGGTCTATCACCGATGGAACAAATGCGATTCAATATGCTGCGGTCAATGCCTGGACGACAGATGGGCAATCCGCTTCTACTATGACCGATGCCCAAGGGACCTATAGCCTCTTCGTCAATCCAGGAACCTGGAACATCGAAGCCAGAGCTCCAGGATATGGAAAACTAGAACCAGGATCTGAAGTTACTGCTACCAATATCGCCGTTGGAGCTAGTGCCTCTGTGACGGGAATTGACTTCTCTGTCGCCCAAGGGACCTACTACCTGATCAAAGGACAAGTAAAAGATGGCTCTAATAATGGAATTGCCAACGTCTTCGTGAATGCGGATGAAATTGGGTATTCTGGAGGAAGTGCTGGAGATTTTACCGGAAATGGAAATGGTGCCAAAACCGACTCTAGTGGTAACTTTAGTATTAAAGTAAAAGCGAATACCGCTGGAACCGGAGCTAGTGCCACTCGATATGAACTCCACGCCTGGAACCCAGAATACGGAGACATCAAACCAGATAGTTCGACCCCCGTCGATGCCTCATCAGCCAATAGTACTGGGAATGACTTCACCCTGCCAACCAAACGAACGATGACCCTCTCGATTATCAACGGAGATGATCTCGAAGTTGGTTCCGTCGATATTGCGGAAGCATTTGTAGATATCTTTAGTGTGACCGATGACATCGGAAACCACCGAAGAATTAAAGATATCAACCTTACCGCTGGTGACAACTCAAATATCGGTACCATCGACGTCCCACAAGCCAGTGGATATACCGCCGTCATGCACATACCAGGAGTGGGTGCGTTCAATGGAACGGTCGGGGGCAATGAGAGCTTTTCTATTTCGGCCAATGGAACGATCCAATTTGACCTTGAACTCGATAGCGGAACGTCCGTGCTCACCTTTGCCGGCACGGTAGAAGATGACAGCACAAACGCTCTCGAAGATGCCTGGGTAAGTGCACAAAACACCACCACTCTCGAAGTATTTGGAAAAGCTTCCGCTTCTGATGGCACCTACTCGATCAAAGTCCCATCTGGAACTTATAAACTCCGAGTCGATAAGCCAGGATACAAAAGTCCTGCTGCGGTAACCCTCAGTGCTGATGATGCCGCACGAACTCTCACCATGACGGCCGCTGGAAGTAGTATCACCGGTACGGTGTACAAAAGTGATGGATCTACCGCTGCTGCCTACGCCTTTGTTTGGGCAGAAGAAGTAGATGCCGACGGATGGGTCGGAACCGAAGCGGATAAAGACGGAGCCTATACGCTCCCGGTCCCGACAAGTACCAACTGGAAACTCTTTGCTCAAAATGACAAAGGATCGAGCGGATCTATCCTCGCCTCTACTGCTGCTGGATCAACTGGAAAAAATATTACTCTTTCGACGGCCATGGCCGGAGCGAGCTTCATCTCCGATCAACCGAAAGTAGAATCCATGACTCCCGCCGACGGAGGAGTGATGGACGACTCGGACAATACCGGAGTAAAAATTAATGTACCGGCCAACGCTCTCGGAACGGGTGATAATCCGGGGCAATTGACGGCCAAAGAAACTTCCGCAATCCCAAAAACTTCAACGGTCCAACCACTCGGAGGAATTGGGAAAGAGATCACTGCCGCAGACAGTAGCGGACAACCGATTACAAACTTAAACAACGATATTACGATCGAACTGGTGTACAAAAAATCAGAAGTAGAAAACTTCACATCTTCTGATAACACAGCTACTTCAAACGGGCTCGAAGAGCTGAGCACCATGCAAAACGCCTACTGGGATGCCACGACTCAAAACTGGATCAATGTCAGTACGACCAAAACCGTACAGGTTAAAAATGATATCGCCGACGACTGGTCGACCGTCGCCTGGGATACGTTTGTGACAAATGTGACGGGAGAGGGAGATAACAGTGGAAACAACGGAGGTACACAAAAAGATTACTATGATGACTATAAAGTAACGCTCACCTCAACTACTGACCACTTGACGATCTTTGGGGCCGTAACTGGATCCGATACTACGGCACCAAGCACTCCTACAGGACTGGCAGTGTCTAGTGCTGGAAATGGAAGTGCAAGTCTCTCTTGGACAGCTAATAGCGAAGGAGATATACTAGAATACCAAGTCTTCCGAGGAACTACTGATAGCTACACTTGTAATGATAGCTCTCAGATCAACACTTCGGCCGTCACAACAACAACTTACACAGATTCTTCGATCACCAGCAATACTTCCTACACCTACTACTATAAACTTACAGCCGTAGATACCTCTGGAAATGTTTCTAGTTGTGCCTCTGCTGTGACGGCAGGATACGTCTATTCTACTTCTTCTAGTGGTGGAGGGGGCGGAGGTGGAGGCGGTGGAAGTCGATATCGCCCAGCAACTACCTATACTACCACCCCGGGTACTACTAACAGTAACGTAATCATGGGCGGATATATCGTCCCAACCACACCTTCACATCGAGAAGTTTATCTCCATCAGGAAGTAAACTTGAGTAAAAACAATGGTAAATTTTCTCGTCCGATCAAAGTAGAAGATGTGATGACCGGGCAAAAAGTACAATTCAAAAGAGATACGGTTGTCACCGACAGTATGGGGAAACCATTTGCCGGACTGATTTCTATGCCAACTGAAATTAAATCTACTCGAGCTCCAAAAGTGATGGAAAGTGATGTAAAACTCTTCAAAGCTATGGAAATAGGAGCCGCGGATGGACAATCTCTTCGATTTAGCCAACCAGTAAAAATCTCTATTCCGATATATGGAGCTTCCAACGCTACTGCTAGACGACTAAAAGCCTTTTATTATGATCCAGACACCTCTTCTTATGTATTAATAGATGATGGAGGTACACTTAGTAGCCATAGAGATAGTATTACTTTTGAGACAGATCACATGACGCTTTTTGCACTCATTGATACCCTGGGAGATCCAGTAGGAAGCATAAAAGCCGGTGGATATACTCCTTCGAAAAAGGTGATAACCATGTCCCCTACTGATACCAAAGCTGAAGAATCTAAAGCTGAACCGGAAGTTGAAGAAGAGGTAACCACTGTCATGGTCCAAACGAAACGACAAATTCCTGAAAAACTCATCCAACCGGTACCTCCGTTTGAAGACACACGTGGGCACTGGGCAGCGGGATACATTGATAAACTTCGAGAACGAGGGGTCATCAGTGGAAAAAGACCAGGTATCTACGATCCAACCGGCGATCTCACCCGTGCTGAATTGACGAAAGTAGCTGTAAACGCCTTCGAATTAGCGGTACCAAAAACGGTGGATGGAACTTCCTTCCCAGATGTAGAAACAAATGATTGGTATGCCCCATACATCGAAGTAGCTAGAGAAAATAGTATCATCAGCGGCTACCCAGATGGGCATTTCGATCCAAACTCCCCTATCACTCGGGTAGAAGCACTCAAGGTGATCCTGGAAAGTTCTGGACTTGTTATTGAAAATGTATCCGAACCAACTGGATTCCTCGATGTGATCACCGGATCTTGGTATGAGAAGTACGTGGATTTTGCGGACAAAAATGACATGATCGATGGATTCCGAAATATGACCTTCGATCCAGAAAAACCAATCACCCGATATGAGATCGCTCGAGTGATTGCCAAACTCTGGGAGCTCATGGAATAAAACAAGTTCATTATTCCTCATTGTAGAGAGCGGTGCCCCCTTCAGGCATCGCTTTCTTTTTGCTTAAAAATACTTCCTCTCACACCATTTATCCCTGTTTTTACACCTTAAAAAGTAACACTTAATACCTCGAAGGTGTCATATACCTGCCCAAAACGGGTTCTCAATTGCTCAAAATAAGTAATTACCATACCAAAAACAGGTATTCAAACCACCCAAATAGGGTGTCAAAACACTCAAAATAGATACTCAAAATAACCATTATAAATTTTGGCCTATTTAAGCGGAAAAATGGCTCTTGTTTTTTATGTTGCATTTGAAACAGGCACTAGTTTTGAACAAGTACTTAAAATTTAATCTAAATTTAATGAAAGAAATGCAAAATAAAGACCATATTTCTTAACCTCCATTTAAAAAATGAACAAAAAACTTCCCAGTGCCAAACGCGTTTCGTATGAAATGTCAGCCGACATTGATTTTTTGATTGGACTCTACGACCGTGCTCCAAAGATTGCACGCAAAATCCACGGCCTCCCTCCGAAACGCAGACTCGTTTCGCTTAAAAAACAAGTAGAAAAACTCTTTGATCGGATCGAACGAAAAGAAAAAGAGATTGATGAAATTGAAAAAAAGATTTCGACGCTCCTATTGGCTCGAAAAGATGAAATCAAAGACGCCAAAAAAATCTCAGCCGCCGTGATCCGAAACAAATATCCGGAGGATCAAGAGAGATTGGGGTTATAGTTATAAAAAACCCAGTCATCCCGACTTGCTCGGGATCCTGACCGTTGTGCACAAACAACATGATTCCAGACACCTGTCCGCCATAGCCTTGGCGACGGAGGAAGCCGGAATGACATTTATAATTAACTATGAAAATCCAAAAGCAATACGTCACCGACCTAGCTCCCGAAGAAGAACAATACTTCTATGAATTTCACATTGAACGACCGGAAGACATCATCGATGGAGACACGATGGATATCAATATTGATGTGGGGTTTGGGATCACGATCCGAGAACGCATCCGTCTCTATGGGATCAATACCCCGGAGATGAAAACTTTGGAAGGGAAAAAAGTCCGAAGTCTGATCGAAAAACTTCTCTGGAGAGGTCGTGCTTCCAAACAATATTTCATCCACACGATGAAAAAGAATTTGAAAAACCAAAACGGTCTGATGGCGTTCTCCGATGACGTCAAAAAAGGAAAGTACGGCCGTTATCTTGGCGATGTGTATGTGAAAGAATCAGATGGCGACATCTGGCATCTCAATGAAACGATCCTGGCGAATGGGTTGGCGAGGGAGTTTATGAAAAAATAATTAATAATGACAAATGAATAATGAGTAATAAAAATCGGAAAAAATTAATTATTTATCGTTTCCAACATTAATCATTAATCATTATTTCATTACTCATTATGGGCCCTTTTTAAACCCTAAGTAAGATATAATCCCCATGGAATCCCTCCTCCCCGTCCTCGTCGGTGCGATCGTCACGACCCTCACCCAGGTGGCAAAGAAGTATGGCATCAAGCCTCGGCTCATGCTGGCGATCCTCGTCGTCATTATTGCCATCGGATATCAAGTGGTAAAGATGAATATGGATCCAGAAATGTGGAAGCAAACGGTGAGTTTTGTTTTACAGGTGTTTGCCGTGGCGGTGGCGATCTATGAGTACATCATCCGCACCGTCCTAACCTCTACGGAAGGCGGTGTTTCGCAACCTCGCCGTACAGCAAAACAAACACCTGTAGAAACGACGCCACCGGCGTGTCTTGAACGCAAGGCAAACGAACATTCCCAAGAGGGACCTTGGGAACGAGAATCTAAAAAATCCCTACCACCTACAACTTACAACCTACAACCTGACCTACGCAACAAAAACCTCTACGCCATCGAAAACGACAGCCAACAACGGTTTGATTCCTTGGAGGATCTTAAGACCTACCTCAAATCTAACAAGGACTTCAAACGCCGATACAAAAAGGTAGATAAGTACCCGAGACTCGATCGATTTGAATTCTATTACATTCCTGGGGCTGGGGATGGGACGCTGTGGGTGAATCTGGATGGGAAAGATCATCTTCATCGGGATGTACCGATGGCAGTGTGGGAGCAGGTACGGAAGGCAAAGGATTTTTTGGGAACGTATGAAAAATCCGTGAAAGATAATTCGGATTATCGGGTGGTTTTGGGAGAGTGGTAGATGATAACCCCAAGTCGAGAAGACTTGGTTAAGCCCAAGAGGATTAAAAAATATTTACAAAAAAATAATTTATTTTAACTTGACAAAAATCAAGTACTGTGATATAAGCTTTTCGAAATCATTTTTATTATTTAATTTTTTAAAAAATGAAAAAAGTAGAAAGATCAACTTTTGGTAAACTTTCTATTGCAGCGGCGGTAGCATTTGTATTATCAGGAGGGATTGATGAAACAAGGGCACAAGAAATGACACCTCCCACGGCAGGAGAAACAGGTTCTCAAACAGAAACAGGCCTTCGTAGTGAAGAATTTCGAAAGAAATTATTAGAACTAATGAAAAAAAAGAAAGAATCAATAAAAGAGGAAAAATTAAAGGACTTGATGATAAAAGATGATAAAGGCAATAAAGTTCCTGTTCTAGAATATTATGGTTTCCCGGCTGCTCTGGGGGATATAACATTTAGAGAATTTATTAACGGAAGGATTGCCTTTTATATTACCCCTGTAGATATTTGTAAAACATATCGATTCCCAAGTGGAAGAATAGAAGAGAATTCCCCAGACGATACCTTTATTTGCCAAAAAAAGATGGAGGAAAAAGCCCAAAAATTATTTGGCAGACCTTTTTCAACACTTAACAAAAAAGAACAAATAATAGTGTACAATGGTGTCCCTTATCTAGCTCTTAGAAAAATGAAGTATTATTATAAGCCCTCTAGTTTTAACACACCACAGACAGTAGGAACTATACCACTACCTGAGCAAGAATAATAAGTGTTTACCATGTCCATATTGTAGGTATCTAGATAAAACGAAAAAGCATCTCGGATGCACGGATTATCTCGGAATACTTTGTATCGATGGAAAAAACAACTCCGCAGGTTCAATTTTGTAAATTGAACCAAAACGTTTCGGTTGTGCAACACTAAAAACATTCCGAAGCAACTTACAAAGTTGCTCCTGCAGAAATCAAAACTAAAAATATCTCTGATGAACCCCGCTCAGTCGAATCTTTTTGACTCGATAAAAAATGAACCTTTGTCGGAGCAGATGTGTCGAGAGACCACCTGGTCCATGACGTTTCTCAGTAACGAACGTTTCGAAGCATAGGTTTTTAATCTTCAGCAGGATCTGGCTCCTCCCCTTCTCCTTTAACAGGAATTTCAAACGTCTCTGAAAAATCACCAAAAATCTTTCTAAGTCTTCCTTGCAAATCAATAGTTTCTATAAAAATTCTTTCGACCATATTTTCAGCTATCTTATCCAGATTTCCCCGAACAGAAGTACTATTACTAGTATCACCTAATCTCGCTTCCTTGAGTCCGGAAGACAACTTTTCAACCACTGGTTCAAAAAGATCTTTCATTTCTTTTTTGAGCTCTTGAAAGTCTGCTTGTTCTTCCGATTCTTGTTTTTTTGAAAGAATCAAATTGATATGAGGAAGGAGCTTTTTTGCCACCGCACTTCTACAACTGCGAAAAGAATCTGATATCAAAAAACCAAAAACTTCATTATAAGTTTTCCCCAGTCCACTAGAAGTTACTTCTTCTTCAAACCAGTTCAAAAGTTTTTGTTCATTTTCAATAGGAGCAGTAGGAGTTTCCATTTCAAGAAATTATTAAGAAATAGCAATAACAAGGCGACAATACCTTTGAAAATATTTTTTGTCAAATACTTTTTTTGTAAGTTTTCACACCCCCAAACAGAACATTATATGGGGTTGATTTTATGCGGCTTCACGGGGGTGAGCGAATCTGAGCTTGTCGAAGATGAGTCGAACCCCCGTGAAAAGCCGCTTCAATGCGAAGATCTAATTTGCTTGTTTATCACTGCTTCAAGAGCATTTTACAGTAAATACTTCGTGTTGATAGGTGTGAAAACTTACCTTTTTTTGATTTTTTTATTTTTTTGTAAATAATTTCTTATTAAAGCAAAATCCCATTCCATTGACTTCAAAAAAACGAAACATTAAAAATACCCACGATGAATCTCCAATCTTCGCCAAGGCTTCGACAGGCAAGCAAAAAAATACTCACAATTCTACTATTGTCAGTTCTCCTCACCGGCTGCACACCGAGGATAAAAACATTCCTCTACAACCGTGAATACAAAAGCTACAACGAAAAACAGTGCAAAGCCATGATGTTCAAATGTCCGGAAGGCAGACGAGGATTTTTTGATGAATCTGGATGTGGTTGTGAGGATGATTAAATAGCAATCTCATAACAAAAATACAAACAGATTATTGCACTATTTTTTAAATACAATAAAATATATTGACATTTCCGGGAAAATGATATATTTACGGAGCCATGTTATACGTTCCCCCCAGAGAACATCTTGCTCCCGAAAAAGAACCAGAAAGCTCTAGCCTTTCTTTGACTGAATTTTTGGAAGAAGTTCAAAAAATACTGTCTCCAGGAAAAATCCTAAAAGCAAATTATGGATACCATGCTGGTACTATTATTCCTGTCAGAGTTTATTGGAGAAGGGGGAAACTTCGTTTCGACATAGAAAAATATCTCCCAAAGAAGGGAGTTGATGAAGAAGAATTCCAAAAAAGTATTAGATTAATCCAAGGAAAATTTAAAGACATAAAAATCGTAGATGATCCTACTGTAGATATAGCAACTGAAGGAGTTAAATTAGCAACAAAAAAAACAATAACTCTATCCCCTACTCCACCAAATCCACGGAAATCAAAAGCCAAAATGGCTAAAAAACCTCCCACTCCCAACCCACCAACAAACCCAATAGTAGATCCTGTCTTTGGGAACGATCCATTTGCTGGTAGACCGATTCTCTCTGCAGCACAAGCAGGAAGATTTAAAAAAAGAGCTCTCCCTCCTGAAGATAAATAATTTTTCTACTTACAAAATCTTCGTCTTCCGCAAATACATCCAGATCCCAATCCCAAAAACAACAAAGAAAGCAAACAACCCCATCACCACCATCATGAAGGCATTTTCATCGGTTTCGTAGTGATTGAGAAGATTCATCCCAAATATCCCTGTCACCATCGCCATGAAAGCAAAAATCGTCCCGATGTAGGTGGCGAGTAGGTTAAATTTAATGATCCGATTTCGTTTGCTGTCGATTTTGAGGGTAAGAATTTCTTCCGTGTGATCCGTGTACTCATCCAGATCTTCAACTTCATTTTTGAGTCGTTCTACTTGTTCGTAGAGATTCTCAATGATCGATTCTATTTCGTTCAATTCTTTGCTTCCCGGTTTAGTTTTGAAAGAAAGGCTTGCCAAATTTTCGCTGTCCAAAAACTTCTCGAGCAAATCATCAATATCATCTATGGCGGTTTCGTTTCTTGTGAGTCTTCTTTTTATATCTAACAATTTTTCCAAGTTGGCATCCGTAGGATTATCAGAGAGTGCCGGCAAAGTTTTGTGAATATCCTTTGATAATCTTTCGAAATCTCGATTAATTTTTCGCAATGCAAAAACAAACGCCCGATCAATTAAAAAAAGCTCAAAAGACATTTTCCTGAAACCAGCAACAGAAAATTCTTTTAAAAATTCTAAAAATTCTGCGATCACTCGATCCTGTGACACCAGTAAAATTGCTTTCTTCTTCCCCACCACCAATTTAATATCTTGAACATTGACGATAATTGCCTCATGACGACGCAGGATCGTAGCCACCTGCTTCTGGGTGAGAATCGGCCGCAAGTCTCGTAAATGCACTCCAAAATCTTTAACGATTGCCTGTTTTTCGAGCTCCACAGATTTTATTTTGCGTCCGTCAGAAATAAAATACGCTTTCATTTTTGTTTTTTAATTTGAAACCGAGCTATATTGTACAAATAAAAAACAAATGAGCAAAAATTATAAATCATTCCCATGAATATCGCGTTTCTAAAACATAATTAATATTTTCTCTCCCCCTGTGGGAGAGAACTAAAGAGAGGGGGGATTAAAAAAATTGAAAGAAAAAAATCCTGCCCAACGTATTAGATGGTGAAGCTTCGAAAATTATTTATTTTTTAAATTCATTTACCAATGAAAACTGCAAAACTACTTATCGTCCCCGTAGCACTCGCGGCTACAATTTTCGTTGCAGAAAGCACTTATGCCTTCGGTGGTAAAAACGGACGAAACAAAAATCCTGAGCTACGTGCTCAAATGCAAGAAATCTTTGCCAATAAAGATTATGAAGGTTGGAAAAACCTGGTTTCACAAAAACCACGACGAAGTCGGATCTTAGAATTTATTAATTCATCCGATAAGTTTGAAAAACTTATCACGGCTCACGAAGCTCGAAAAGCTGGAAATCGCGAAGAAGCCAAACAAATCCGAGAAGAACTCGGGATCAAAAACTTCCGAAAACAGCACAAAAGAGCTCGAAAAAATGTCGAAAGAAAAGTGACCAAAATCGAAAATGGAATCGAAATTACCGTCACTTCTACGGATCCAGAAGTAGTGACCAAACTTCAGTCTCGGACCGGACGTCCCGCTCGAAATGAAGCAATCACTCGAACTCGAACCAACATTGAAAATGGTGTAAAAATCACCATCACTTCTGATGATCCGGAGTTAGTTGAAAAAATCCAAAACCGAAAAGCTCACAAAAGAGGGAAAAGAGGTGGGCGAAGAAATTTCAAAAATTAACACTCCCTTTTTTCATTTTTTGGGAAAATTTAAGACCAAGAAGCCTCGCAAATCTGCGAGGTTTTTTGGATCCACATTTTTTTATTTTTCAAATACCCTATGAATGTCGCGTCTCCAATCAAAAACTTAAATCCTTGTTCCTACGCAAGATCTCACTTCCATTGTTTATTCAATCTTTCCACCCGGTGAAGCGATATGATATCCATGGGGGTTCCCGCACTTTTTTGTATAAAAATTAGATTTCAAAAAAAGTGCCGAACAGTTTTCCTGTCTGCCGAAGTTTGTAATTATTTTAAACAAACGCAGGCTGATGGTATTTTTTGCTGCCAAAAAGTACATTCTCCCAGGGACAAAAGGAGTACAAACGAAACTATGTTTTTTTGAAAGAAAAACTTCCCTCCTCGCGTATAAAAAAGTGAGAACACAAAAAAAATGAACACGAAAAAACACATCACCTACAAAAAATACATCCTCGGGGGAGGGAGTCATCCTTTGGGAAGTTCCAAAGATAATTTCTTTTTGGCTACCAAAAAAAGACCGGCAGTCGTGAGGGGCGGCTGGGGGCTCTTTAAAAAATAAAAATTAAACGCTAATCTCCCCTCAGATGTCTAAACACACTTCCTTCTCTGACGAAGAATTGGTACAAAAATCCCTCGAAGATTTGGATTTTTTTGGAGAACTAGTAGACCGATACGAAGGAAAACTCAAAACCTATATTTTTCGTATTTCAGCCTTCTCGCTCGAAGAAGCTGAGGAAATTCTCCAGGAAGTGTTCGTGAAAGTTTGGAAAAATCTCAATGACTTCTCCCCAGACATGAAGTTCTCGAGCTGGATCTACCGCATCACGCACAATGAAACAATCTCTGCCTACAGAAAAAGTACGGCCCGAGGAGAAGACAAAAAATCAGAACTCACCGATGAACTTTTTGAAATCACGCCCTCAAAGATTGACCTTCCCTCAGAGTTGGATCAAAAACTGACGGCTGAATTGGTACACAAAATCCTCGATGGCATGCCAGAAAATTATCGGGAAGTACTGGTCCTCTACTTTTTGGAAGAAAAAAGTTATGAAGAAATATCGGATATCCTCAAGAAACCCATGGGCACCGTCGCCACCCTTCTCAATAGAGCAAAAAAATCTTTCCGCGAGTCTGCCGAAAGACAAAATATTAATTTTTAAATGATGAGCAAAAATCACCTCTCAAAATCGGTACTGGAAAAAATTAAAACGGAGCAGATAACCCCTACTTCCAAATGGTACTTCCTGGTCCGAAATATTTGTTTGATTGGATTGGTCGGACTATTTGCTATTTTTGGGATGCTCGCTAGTGCGATCATTTTCCATTTTTTAAACAACTTTGAATTTCTGGAATTCTTGCTTGAGGGGCCGCGAGTTTTCATGAAAGTTTTTTGGATCGGGATTCCTTTTATTTGGATTTTTCTCTCGATCTTTTTCTGCCTTTTTGCCGGATACACACTACAGAAGACAAAAAAAGGATACAAAATCCCACTTCTTCTGGGGATCGGAAGTATCTTTTTGGTACAAATTGCCAGTGGGGCCCTCCTCGAACAATCTCAAGTAGGAGAAAGGTTGGATAAAAATTTTGCTCAAAGATTGTCTTTTTATAAGCACGCTCATGCCAGACGAGAAGGATTATGGATGAAAAGCGATGAAGGGTTTCTCGCAGGAACTATTATCGAAGTCCAAGATGATAAAATTCTTCTCCTCGACGATCTAAAGAAAAAAAGATGGACCGTGGATTATGCCAAAAGCCGAATCGGCCCACGAGTAGAACTAAATCCAGAAATAAAAATCCGAATCCGAGGCGAAAAAATCTCCGATATAGAATTCAAAGCCAAAAGAATTGGGGTCTGGGATCGTAAACACAAACGAGGCCCAAAAAGACACCCAGAAGAACGAAAAGCTCAACGAGAAAAACGAATTAGAGAAAATTTTGAAATCACAGAAATCCTCACTCAAGAATGCCAAAGACACTTCGAATGTGAAACACCCAGCAATTACCTCATCCGATCAAATTGTCCCTACGAATCTCGATGTCTAGAAAATAGATGCACAGTGGTGTGTCCAAAATTCCAATAAAAATGGAGAAAGAACCTGAAAAATTCAAAAACATGTATCGCACAGAGTCCAGGCGATTAAAAGGCTGGGATTACACCTCGGAGGGTGCTTATTTCATCACCATTTGCACAAAAGATCGAGAACATTATTTCGGGTATGTGGTAGATGGAAAAATAATTTTGTCTGAAATGGGGCAAATGGCCCAAAAACATTGGTTAGAAATTCCGGACCATTTCCCATCTGTGATTTTGGATGAATTTGTGGTGATGCCAAATCATGTGCATGGGATTTTATTTTTGTCCCCGGTAAAAAACAATGTAGAAACGCCCAAATTGGGCGTTTCTACCGAAAAAATAAATCCAAACCACAATCCACAATGGAAACCTGGTTGTCTCGGATCAATTATCAACCAATACAAACGAATTTGTACCCTGAATATAAAAACACAAAAATTAAATCCCGATTTTACCTGGCAACCACGTTTTTATGACCACATCATCCGAAATGAAAAATCATTAAACCGCATCCGCCAATACATCATCGACAATCCCAAAAATTGGGAAAATGATCGAAATAATTCTGAAAATTTGTATATTTAATCACCTCTCAATCCGAAATACCGCATTCAAAGTCAACTGAATCTCCACATCTCCCGGACGAATCGCACTTGCATCTCCTCCTCCACCAGCACCACCTCGCTCCCCCATTGGATAGGGGCTGAAGTTATTCATTAGTTCTTCCACTTGTACGAGCCTCCCCACAGAAAACCCAAATACTTCTCCCAGTTTTCCCGCTTTTTGCTTCGCATCTTTAGCGGCTTTTTGCCGGGCCTCATCGTAGGCTGCTTCTTTGTCTTCTACCACGTACTGTACGTTGCCAATGTTAGTTACCCCACTCTCCGTCACTTGATCTAAAATTTCTGGGACTTTTTCTTTGTCTCGGATTTTTATGGTTAAATTATGGTTTGCTTGATAGCCAAGGAATTTCCGACCTCCGTACTGTGAATAATTGTAGTTTGGATAAATATTGTACCACTGGGTTTTGATATCTTTTTCATCGATTCCAGCCTCTTTGAGGGTTTCAATCACTTCTTGAGATTTCTCTTTGTTCTTCTCCTGAGCTTTCTTCGAAGTTTCTCCCTCTGTCTCGATTCCAATGTTGAGAATTGCTGTATCAGGATTCATAAAAACTTTACCCATCCCGCTCACTCGGACCGTGTTCACCAAAGTATTTTTTGAACCCGGAAGGAAAGAAAACAGTCCCCCTCCTGCATGCACAAGTCCGATACTCCCGATTAAAAAGATCACAACTCCAACACCGATAATCGATTTTCGTATATTTTTCATGAGAAAAAGATTAGATACCTTTCTCTCTACAAAATTAAAACAAATTTTTCAAGAGATTTTCTTTTCAGATTCAGATTTTGGTCTACAATTTTAACAAACATAAAACAAAACTCATGAAAACCATTTCCGATGCCGAAATCGATGCTCTCAAAAAATACGTCCGTGCCACCGACTACCTGGCCGTAGCCCAGATCTACCTCC
>CAYFOO010000016.1:0-25695 GCA_964344775.1 uncultured Candidatus Peribacteria bacterium | reverse complement strand
TACTAACCAAAGTTTATATCAATTTATACAAATTTCAAAGGCGGTTTAGTATAACCACAACCGGCCAAGTGCCGGAGTACCTACACTTCGAAGCCCCCTTTCCCTTGGATCGGAGATCAGACGACATCGTTAAAAACGACGTACAAATGATTTTCTTTCCGGGAGTGGAACCGGGTTTCGGCGACATCGAAATTTGCCACTTTACGGACAGGCCGGCCACCGGCCTTCGGGTTCGTTGGGCGACTGCCTCATCTCCGTCCAAGATTCTGCTGGTGGGACGCCTTTTCCACCTCACCAAAGCTTCCTGGGGAAAGGCCTCTCACCGCAGTGTCCATTAATCTATCTCTCTTGTCCTTGGTTAACACCGGGGGCGGGAGAGGCACTACTAGAAATCATCCTTGTAACCATCTTCAAAAAAGAGGGCGTGTTTGGCTTTGTCTGGATTTTTGTTGGCGGGACAGATTTCTACGCAGTGACCGCAGTCCTTGCAGTGATCCAGATCTACCCCGATCATGTTTCCTTCCTTGTTGAAGATGATGGCATCATCTGGACACACCGGCCAGCAGAGTCCGCAGTTGATACAGTTTTTCTTCTCGAAGCAGAGTTTGGTTGGTACCCAATTCCCAGTTCCATAGAGTTCTGAGTTTCCCGTGTCGGATACCGTTCCTCCTCCGACTTCCATTTCTTTCCAGCCGGTTTTTTCCGATGGGATATCAGAGTGGATGACACGTAGTTCTTTGATAGGTTTATCACTCATAATTTTGAGTTTTAAAGTCTCCCTTGTGAGGGAGATTTACCATTCGGTCTTGAGCTTTAAAATATTGATACTCATGGTCGAAAGAGAGGGTTTTTCTGCACAAACGACAATTATACAAGAAAATCCCCCAAACCCCCTTCTCAAAGGGGGCTTAAATTTTGTGATTTTTAATTCTATATTTTCCATTTTTAATTTTTAATTTCAGTTACTTTGGCTACGCCGCGATCGAATCCCTCTAGATTCTTGCTTACAATTTCTGGTGGAAAAAACTGTGCCAGATGTTCTTCGAGCACTTTTCGCATTTTTTTTGTATCCAAATCACAGATTTTTGCTAGTCCTCCCATCATGGCGACATTGGGAATATTGCGTTTGATGGTATCGAGGGCGATTTGTGTGGCGTTGAGATGGTAGATTTTTCCTTTGAATTTTTCATTGAATTTGGACCCCTCAGTTTTTGCCGTGTTGATAAAAAGAGTCCCCTCGTCTCCCAGTCCGGTCAAAACATCATCGTAGTCGAGCTCTGCTCCCACGAGGGTGGGGTCGACCAAAATTACCATCTCCATATGCGTCAGGTGAGCCGGGTCATCGAGGATGATATTTTTGTCCGCTACGCGATTGAAAACCACTACTGGAGCCCCTCGTTTCTCTGCACCAAAGTCAGGGAAACTCTGAACGCTGTGTCCGAGCTTCGCCATGGCTTCAGCGAAGAAATTGGCCGCTGTCACCGCTCCTTGTCCCGCTCGAGAATGCCATCGAATGGAAAGTGATTCTCTCATAAACTTATATTTTGACTTAATTTTTGAGAAGGAAGAAGTGAGAAGTAGGAAGTAAGAAAATTAGTATTTCCCTTGCTTCTTTCTTCTTGCTTCATTCTTCCTGTCCATACTAATTTTTTCCCAAAAGGATTCAAGTAAATGAAAATAGTTCGTATCGATAAAATGTTGTTTTTTGCAAGTCAAAATGTTTGCAGGGGAAGTGGATTTTGAGGTACACTTATCCATGGATTTTTGTATTTTTGGCTAAGGCCTGGGTTTCTCAGTGCTTTCTGAAAACAAAAATCAAACTGTTCTTTTGCATTTCGTTTTCAGAATATTTCTACTTTTATTTTTTACCCTTTTTTTGGATGGGGACGATGAGACTTCAAACAACTAGCAGGTAGCTCATTCCCAAGTTAAACTTGGGAATGAGGGTTGATTATCAATTTTTAGGGAGATCGCTTGAAGTTTTTTTGTTCTCATCCAGTACGGAGAAGGAACGCTGGTGGCCTTTGGTCGCCATATTTTTTAGTTTTGCTTCCCCATGACGTGCTAGGGGGAGGCCAGTTGGCAAGAAATGTCCAACTGTCATAGCACATCATCAATCGGAGGGTAGACCTTTGAAAAAGATCCAACATCTGACATCCATGACGGCACAACACCGCCTGAGAACGCTCGCTGGACTTCCCGGCCTGATCCCGCCGCACGAGGTGGCTCAACGGCATACGCAGGCCCAGCACGACAACGGCATCTTCGGGCATGAACGCCGCACGGACAAGCTATACGGCAGCGGCTCCATGGCCATCGAGCGCGACAAGGCGACGATCGACACCGGCGACGGCACGGGCGATGGGACGACGGGGAGGACCAGCCATTTGGCGTTTTCCAGTCCGGCGTCCGCCTCCACGACGGCCTTGCAGCACGCCCACCGTTACACCGAGGCCGGTCAGCATCAACCGAACGCCATGGCCCAGAAGTCGCCCCACCGCACCGACCATCGCCGCAAGTTCCGCCGGGGGTCGAGGGGCCTGAGCCTGACGTCCGCCACGACCACCTTCGCCAACCTGTGGCCCGTGGTGGCGACCTACCTGAAGAACTGGTTCAACGAGACCGCGAGTGCGTTCGCTTTCGGCCAGACCGCGGAAGGTCATGCCGGCGCGTAAACGCTTCCATCAAGTTCAAGACGATTTTCAGTCAGGGAAGAAAGTAGAAATGTGAAGCTGAAAATCGAAGTGTAGAGTATCCTGGCCCTCGATGCACGTTGCATCGGGGGTTTTCACTATGTTTTTGTAACTCTGGGGCCCCCGAATTCCGACCGACTAGGCAGGATTTGGGGAGAGGAAGAGATGACGAATATATGATTCTTATATGATTTTTATATGGTGCCCATATATAAACATGTAAAAATGCACTCACAGAGAGGATTTATTAAAAAAGATTACTTCCTCTCCCTAGATGGGAGAGTTATCTTTTATTTTTGCAGGAAATTCTTCAGGATTTGCTCGAATGCTGTAGGCATGGCGTGCGGATGAAATTTTTCAAAATCAAAATCCGGTTCCGGAAATTTGAATTGTTCGAGTGCTGGCCACTGGCCGGATTTTTTTGCCAGGGTGAGGGCCTGACGGACCTCAGCGATTTCTCCCACACATTCGAAGGGTTTGTTGCCAGCGATGCCGAGGAGTTCTTCGAACGTTTTTGTGAGCTCTGGATTGGCAAATAGGTTTCCGCCAAAAAGGTCGATCAGTTTCTCCCGCGGGAGAAAAGGCGAAAAGAGAGCAAAAACAAAAGCACATTTGGGACAAAGACCGCACCAGCGTTTTTCTGCTTTTTTGGAAAGATGAAAATTGCGATTGCAGGAGGCAAAATGATTTTGGTACTTTTCGAGGGAATTCTCACAAAAAATCTGAGCGATTTTGAGTTCTGTCAGTGGCCGAAGAAAAGAAAAATAATGGATGTCCGGAGAAATGAACTTTTGCACATAGTTTTGAAAATCTTTTTCAAATTCTAGGGTCTTGGAGTACTGATGATTTATTTTCATTCCGTGAAACTCGAGATTGGCTTCGTTGGCTGAGTGTTCGTTGGAAAAAACGATATTTTTCTTTCCCCGGAGGATGGCAGTAGCAACCGAACAAAAAGCCAAAATCGCCGAAATTGGAACGTGGCCGTTGAGGGCCCCTTTTTCATTTAGATCCAAAAGTTCGGGAGCAATTTTCCGATGAATTTTGAGATGATTTTTGCCAATTTTTTCGCAGCAGACATTGATCAGTTCTTTGTTGCCCACACTCCAGGTTTCGAAGTCTTCATTTTTTGATTTTAGAATTTCTGCGGTAGTGATGGAGTCTTTTCCGCCGCCAATGGGGAGGATTGTTCCAGAGTTTTTAGAAAGGAAGTGGGAAGTGGGAAGTGGGAAGTGGGAAGTTTTTTCTTCAGGAAAATTTATTTTTCCTCGAGGGTCGATGTTGTTCTGATAAAAAAATTCGCCGAGCCCGTGGAGGTATATTTTCTCGAAAAATTGTTTTTGTTCTGGGTTGAGCCCTCCTGTTTTGAACTTAATTTTCGGAGGGAGTGCGGATTTGAAGTACGAGATTCCCGCCATCACAAAAAGCCCGAAAAAAGCGTTTTCGAGTGCTTCTGATGAGTAGTTTTCTACAAACTCAAAATCGAAAATAAATTCTTCTTCGAAGTGAATTTGGTCGTCGAAGGAATATTTGAGCGTCAATTTTTTTACCTCCGGATCAAAGTGGTACGAATCAAAAACAAAAGTTTCAAAATTTAGTGGCATCGTGCAGAGATCATGCCATGGAAGCTGCGATTTATCAAATTTTGAATCTGGTTTCCAGCATGAGACGCGATATTCATTGGTTGGTTTCGAAATTGCTAGAAATTGAAAATAGCTTGCTATTTTTGGGAAAAATTGACTATGATGGGGACGAAATGAAAACTGCTTTTTTACGAAAAAACTTTCAGAATTTTTCTTTTGAGCTCCAGGTCATTTTTTTCGCACACCTGGCAACAGCCATTTTTTGTTTTTTCCCTTGGTTTGCAGCTGATCCAGCGTATGAAGATCCTTTTTTCAATACCGCTTTTGGTGGAGCAGGATTTTTGATTGGGATTTTCATTTTTTTGGTTTCGATTTCTATCGTCTTATTTCTTCTCAATCGGTTGTTTGAGTACCAAAAGGTGAAACTTTCATTTTCTGAAAGTGCTTTTTATTTCTACGCGGGAATTGAGCAAATTGTATTTTTGGTTTTGATGTGGTCGGTGCTTTTTTATATTTCTCGGACCTACGAAGTCTCTGAGATTCGATTTGGATTTTATGGAGCTATTTTGGCACAGATCATGGGGTTGACGGCGGCTTTCCTCAACATTAAAAATGAAAAACGAGATTCTGTCCGAAACTTTTTTTCTCATCCAGAAACAGCCACGCCGCTAAGCGATGAAAACCAAATTGTAAAAAACGATAACCCCCCTAACGAAAATGACTAAAAAACAAGACTCATTTCTGCACGAAGCTCAACAAACTGGAAAAGCTACCGGAAAAGAAGAATCCATGAATTTGGATGAGGCGATTGATTCCGTCCACAAAGTGATAAATCAAGAAGCCGTGGAACACTACAAAAAAACTCCGGAAGACAAGTGGGAGGGAGCGAAGATGGCGATTTATTGCCACGATTGTCGGGACATTGTGCCGGCCGGGATGGCGACCGTTCGTGGGAAAACAAGAGCGGTGTGTGGGAAATGTAAATCAAAGAAAATTTCCATGGGACGAGAGGAGGCGTTGGTCAGTTTTTATCATATTTCGAAGGAAAAAAGTTGAAAGTTGTAGGTAGTAGGTTGTAGGGATTTAACAATTTTTACTTACAACTTCCCACTTAGTCTGCTCCTCCCGACGAGTCGGGATACGAAGGCCGGACAAACTATAACTTGTAAGACTTTAAGGATAAAATTATGAAACTTGCTATTGTTTCTGATTCTCATGGAGCGATTGATCGATTGGACACACTTCTGGCAAATCTCAAAAAAGCAGGTGTGAAACATTTGTTGCACGGAGGGGATTTTGCAGTGTATGGGGTGACAGAGATTTTTGCTAAATATCCAGAGATAAAAATCTGGATCGCCCAGGGGAACGCGGATGTAAATGAAGAAATTTTGGATGCGGTGCGAGCTCTTCCAAATGTAGAAATGAAAGAGGTGGTGCAGTTTGAGTTGGAAGGGATAAAAATCGCCGCTTCACACATCGAGGGGGTAGCCGAAGGAGCTCTTCGAGACCAAAAAGTTGATATTTTCATCCACGGGCACACACATCGGGCGAAAGCTGAAAAACGAGATGAAAAAACCATCCTCAATCCAGGGGCCCTGGTCGAGGATGGGAAATATTTTTTATGTTCTCTGCCGAATTTAGAATTGGTGCAGCTAAGTGTTTTTTGACTGCAGATTTTAGATTTTAGCCTTCGTTCTATGAGCTATGGCCGACAGGTATAATTGTGGATTGATGGTATAAATTAATTTTGTAGGCAGGACTTAATTATTATTTATTTTTTTATCACGAGTAAGGAGGGTATTTCCCAGGCTCTCTCCCGCCGGCACCATGGGGAAAACATTTTCTTCCTTTTTGACGACAAACTCTGCCAAAATGGCTCCATCATGAGATTTCATTTGTTGAAGAAGATCTTTCGTTTCTTCCAAATTTTTTGCACGAAAACTAGGAATCCCGTATGCCTCTCCCAACTTTACAAAGTCAGGATTCCAGAGCGGCGTATCCACATAGTTTTTCTTGAAAAAAAGATCCTGCCACTGCCTGACCATCCCAAGAAATCCGTTGTTCAAAATAATAATTTTTACGGGGATTTTGTCCTGTGCGATCGTTGCCAGCTCTTGCAGATTCATCTGAAATCCTCCATCCCCGGACACAGACCAAGTCTCGTGGCCAGAAAAAGTGGCTCCCATCGCCGTCGGCAAAGAAAACCCCATCGTTCCCAGTCCTCCACTGGCGAGGAATTTCCTAGGAGCTCGAGTGAGACATCGCTGAGCGGTCCACATCTCATGTTGTCCTACATCCACCACTACGACCGAATCTTCATCGAGGACTTCTTTGAGTGCTTCGATTACCGCCACCTCCGTCAATTCATCTGATTTTGCTTTTTCAAGCGGCCATTCCTCTTTTTTGCCTTCTAGTTGCTGATGCCATTTTGAAATATCTGAAGTGGTTAATTTTTTGGTTAATTGAGGCAAGGTCTCGTGAATTTCACCACAAATTTTGGCATCCGTTTTTATCACTTTATCAAACTCAGATGGATCGATATCGAAATGGATGATTTTTTTATTTTTCTCAAAGTCAGAAATAACTCCAGTGATCCGATCATCGAATCGAGTCCCGATCCCAATGATCAAATCTGCATGATGAACGGCAAAATTTGCAGCTGCTAGTCCATGCATCCCGAGTAGCCCAAGTGCTGATGGATGATCCTCTGGTAGTGCTCCTATCCCATGTAGCGTCCAAGTCGCTGGGATTTGAGATTTTTCAAGAAACTCTTTCAGTTCCTTCTCCGCATTGGAGAGAATCACTCCGTGACCAAAGATCACTACTGGACGAGTAGCTTTTTGAATCATTTCCACTGCTTCATCAATTTCAGAAAACGGACATTCTGGTGCGGCGAAATATCCCGGAAGGTCAAATTTAAATTGTTCTCCAGACTTTATTTTGGCCTCGATTTCTGGGGCAACTGCTTCGATCTGGACACTCTTCGGCATATCGATCAGCACAGGGCCTGGCCGACCAGAAAGAGCCAGATGAAAAGCCTCTGCCAAAACTCGCGGGATGTCATCAGCTTTTTCAATGAAATAGGAGTGCTTCACAATTGGTTCACAGACGCCCACGATATCCACCTCTTGAAACGCATCAGAACCGATCAAATGCCCAAAAACATTTCCGGTAATCGCCACCATCGGGATCGAATCCATCTTGGCATCAGCAATCCCTGTGACGAGATTGGTCGCTCCAGGACCGGATGTAGCCAGACACACACCTACTTCCTGAGTCGCACGAGAGTACCCCTGGGCGGCAAAAGCGGCGGCTTGCTCATGACGAACGAGAATCCTCCGAATATTATGAGCGGGCATACAATCATAAATCGGCAAAACCGCTCCCCCCGGATAAGCAAAAATCTGCTTGACCCCGTGATGCACCAATCGCTCCAGAAGCACGTCCGCTCCGATCATTTTTATGAATTTGTGAGGAAACTATTTTTGAGTGTACGAAAGAAGTTTCAGAAATCAATCCCTCAAAGATAAACGTAAAATCTCCCAAAATCGCTCTGGTCCGACACTCTGAGATCTAGAAATTTCTCCCGGGATGGTGACATCTGCCAGTTCACGGTATTTATTGATTCGATGTTTCAACAGGTTTGGATAACAACGCCGTAGAGCATCAATCCCCAATTCTCCTTTCTGCTGCTGAAAATGATCCCCCCAGATGATAGTTTTTGGTGTGGCAAAAAAAGCTTCTACCATCTCTTTGATCATCAGCTCAGAAGTATCTAATTGTACGATCAAATAATTTTCAGAAAGATAATCATGAACCCGATCCTCCAGATGAACCACACTCCCCGTAGTATCTAAGATGAAGTTCTCCTCAGTTGGAACTGGAGGGCTGTGTGTGAGCTTATTTTCCCAGTCAGAATAAATCTTTTGTGTCTCTGGATATCGATCTTCAAAAGGATACCCCATCCACTCGGCCATTTCATCAGGCCAGGATTTCCCCATGTGTTCGGACATCGCTTCATCCACTCCAAAAACATTAAAATTTTTATGTGTAGCTAGTTCTTTGCTCCGATGACTTTTGCCGATATTGGACATGCCAATGAAAGCAATTTTTAGGGCCCCATCAACAAATTTTTGGTCGAACTGAGATCGAGTCAAAAGCATTTAATTTTTGATTAAAAAATCACGCAGTGCCTCCAAGACCGGATCCAATAATTGAGCCTCTTTTTTCTTTTTTAGCACTGCTTGGATATTTTCTGGTATTTTAATCTTTTGTCCAATAATTTCTTCCACCACCTCTGGGAATTTGGCCGGATGAGCGGTAGAAACGGTTACAAAATAAAAATCATCCCCAAATTTTTCTCTGAATTTCTTTGTCCCCAGAAGTGCCACAGCCGTATGCGGACAAGCCAGATATCCTCGATCAAAAGATCTTTTAATCATTTCTCGAGTTTGAGTATCATCAAACCAAGCTCCCCAGATATGATCTCGGACTTCTGAAATATCTTCCCCAAAAAAATAATTAATCCGATAAAAATTATTGGGATGACCAATATCCATTGCATTGGAAATAGTCGGAACTGAAGGAGCAGGCTCAAAGTTTCCGGACTCCAAAAAATCTACAAATGGATGATTGGCATTATTGGCGGCGATAAATTTATGAATTGGGAACCCCATCATCTGTGCCAGTAATCCTCCCGTCAGATTCCCAAAATTCCCAGAAGGCACCGAAAAAACAATCTTTTGATCCTTTTGACTTTCGACTTTCTGCTTTTGACTAAGCGTTAGTGCCACCCACGCATAATAAAAACTCTGCGGAATTACTCTCCCCACATTGATCGAGTTGGCCGACATCAGGTCCAATTTTTGGTTTAATTCTTTATCGACAAACGCTTCTTTTACGAGTCTCTGGCAGTCATCAAAATTCCCATCTATTTCAACCGCCTGCACATTTTTTCCCATCGTTGTGAGTTGTTGTTCTTGAACCTGGGAGATCCCTCCCCGGGGATACAGGATAAAAACTCGAACCCCCGGAAGCCCGAGAAATCCGTTTCCCACGGCTCCCCCGGTATCTCCAGAGGTAGCGACGAGAATGATTTTTTCAGCTGAATTTTTGGCCAAAAAATAACTCGCACAACGGGCCATAAACCGGGCAGCAAAGTCCTTGAAAGCCGCTGTCGGACCGTGAAAAAGTTCGAGCACTGAGTGATTATCAGCAATCTCCACAAGTGGTATTTCAAAATTGTAGGCATCTTCACAAATTTTTCTCAAATCTGGATCCGATATCTCGCCATCGACAAAATGTCGAGCGATTTCAAAGGCTAACTCAGAAAAACTCACTTCTCGCAGGCGATGATTTACATCATTGCCGGAAATAATGGTGGGAATTTTTTCTGGTACAAAAAGCCCTCCATCTGGGGCTATCCCCGTAAGAAGTGCGTTTTCGAAGTTTGTTCGGCAACTCTTATCTTTTGTCGAATGGTACTGCATCGGATGCATTGTAGGGGATTAAAAATGGGGAGCAAGGACGGTAGAGTTATAAAAAAAAATCGCGTTATTGCTTTTTTTTATTTTTTATGTTATAATAACATGATTTTATTATGGATTTAAACCTTTTCAAAAAACGAATTCAAAACACAGCTCTTCTGACGGGAGAACGAAAAACACATTTCCTGTCACGGGCAGAGTTATATTCTCCAGATACAAGAACCAAGATGATCAATGCTCTCATGGAGCACGAAAAGAATTTTTTGGAAACCACTGGGCAAAAAAAACAAGAAGCTAATAGAAAAGCCCTAATGGAAAAAATGACGGCGGCCGAAGCGGTTCATAAAAAAGAAATTGAAGCGGCAGAATCCGCTTTGCTCGAAGATTTGGAAGAAATTGAACAAGAAGAAAAAGAAGTAGAAAAGAAAAAAGATCTAGAAAATTCTGATCCTCCCCCACCACAAGAAGACCTGGAAACAATAGCCAAAATCAAGCTTATTTTTTACCGGAGAGCAAAAATTATGGCCAATGTTCTTTTATTTTTAGCAATAATTGTTTTTTTTGCTTGGAAAATGGAATGGATAGAAAAAATCCAAGTTCCTCAAAAGATCGAAACAAAAATTCAAAAAACAAAAAATGAAATAAAAGAACAGATGAAACAATCCGCCCCAAAAAGAACGGTTCCAAGGAAATCGATCCCCCGGAAAAAAATTAAAGTTTCTCCTCGAAATAGAAAATAAAACCACAAATTTATTAAAAAATGTCACTTGAATCTGGCCCATCGCGACAAGAAGAACTCTCTGAGGCAGAAAGAGGGGCTCTGGAACAAAATCTGTTTGATGAACAACAAGAACGAGTAGAAGAAGCCGCAGAAGGGAATACAGATCTTCCTCAGGCTCAGTTTGATACCGCTAATGCCCTGAGTCTGGCTGCAGGAGAAACCCCTCTACCAGATTCTGAAAGGCCGGCATCCAGTCCAGAACTTAGTACTGAAACACCTGCTGAATCCTCTGACGAAAGCACCGAAGTCCCAACAGAAGAGGTTCCTCAAACTCCACCAGAGTCCTCTGAAGAAGGGGGGCAGGAAATAGGGGAATCCTCCTCTTCAGCCTCCGCTGAAGCTTCGGCCGACAGGAAAGCTATGGAGGACAAGGAAACTGAATCTGAAGAATCAGCGAGACTAAGAGCAATTCACGAAGCAGGTCTAAAACAATTAGAAGAAACTTTTGTTGGAAAACACTTAATTCCCAATCTTCCCGATGTACTTTCTGGGACTTTTCTCAAAGAGCCACCGATGGAACAAGTGGCAAAGGAAAATAAATACTGGGGAGCACTGAAGGCCGTTGGAAGAAGCTGGGCCAATACCACTATGTCCATGGGAGCCAATCTACTTACTGGAGCAGAAGGAATTGTAGATATGGCGACTTCTCCAGTCGAAAAAGGAAAGGCGATCGGCAAATTGTTCACCGACTCAGAAACTAGAAGCAAAGTTTGGGATAGCCTAAAAGCTGCCTGGCAAAACACTCCTCCCGAAGGGAGAGGGGGATTGGCTATTGCTACTATCGTAGAGACTGTCCTCACAGGAGGTGCCGCATCGGCAGCCAAAACAGCCGGAAAAAATATTCTTTCCAAAGTAGGGGCCACGGCTGCAAAAATGCCAACCAATATGGCTCAAAAAACAGCAAAAATCGCTTCTAAAGTAGGTGAAATAGCCGATGTAGCAAAAGCCGCAAAACAGGTAACGGAAAATGTCGTCAAAAAACCTCTTCAAGCTCTCGAAAACACAAAAATTGGTCAAGTCGCTAAACAGGCGGCCGATAAAGCTCCAGTAAAAATGGTTAAAAACGTTGGTAAAGAAGCAACGGAATTTGCAAAAGGAAAAACAATGGAAGAAGGAGTTAATGTGGTTAGAAACGAAGAAAATGAAACGACAACCGCCTAGGTTTTAAAAAAATCTTGTATTTAAATTTTAAATATGGTATAATGTGCGGATTTGTTTTTAATTCTTAAATTCTAAAAAAAATGAAAACACTTATCAACGGTTACGGAAATTTTGATGCTTCTTGGACTCAAAAAATGATCTTCCGAGGAAGCCCAGAAGGACCAAGCGATTCAACAGAAGCTGAAAAAAAAGCTCCAGCAGAATCTGCAGATGATCAAGCTGTACAAGCTAAAAAAAATGAAGTGAAAAATAGCTTCGCTGGCGAACCAGCAAATAAAACTGAAAAAGGCCCCTCTATCCCAAGGGATTACAAAGAATCATGTCGAAAATGTGATGATCTTAATGATGCTATTACACATTTCCAAGAACAAATAAGAAATACCGATCAGGATGGTAGAGACTCTGCTGAAAACGAAGGAGCTCTCGAAGGTGCAGCAGGAGAACTGCTCACATTTAAAAGTGATATTCGAGGAATGTGCTGTGATACAGTAAGGCATATTATAAATGAAAGAAAAGCTAGTGGTGATAAAAATATTGATTGCCAAGACATTGGTGCTCGGGTAGACGCTGCCATGTGTGGTCCCATCGGCGAAAAAACTAATAAAATTATGGCACTAACTGATAAAATGGGAGACATGTCCCATGACGAACTAATAAGCGATCTTAGAAGTATTCAAACTGTATTCAACCATCGTGCAAAAGGGGTCACCCAACAGGTTGCTCTGGACATAGGAAGAAGTCGTTAATAAAAATAATCTTTGATTCTTTTTGGTTTCTTAAAGATTTATTCTCTTCATATTATCTGTACTAAAAATTAAAAAAATGGACATAGAAGCGGAAGTCAATCCTCTCACTAAGCTCCGACTCTATCGTGTGGCCAAAAAAATTGTTTTTGGCAAAATGGATAAAAAAGTAATAACGCCAGAGAGAGCTACTGAGATTCTTAATTATGTAAAAGAAGAGGTGGCGTATTGTGATACTCCGGAGGACTGTCATGTTTTTTATAAGGAAGTGGCTCTGGAATTCCCAGAATTAGCTGACTTCCAAGACAAATTCGAACGAGAAACCTATGAAAAACTAGATCGAGCCCTATCTATCTTGGTTGAACACATTTTCGCAAAAGGAGAATTTGATCTGGCAGAACGAATTATGGATGAAGTCGAAGAGATTCGATTTGGATTTTATGGAGCTATTTTGGCACAGATCATGGGGTTGACGGCGGCTTTCCTCAACATTAAAAATGAAAAACGAGATTCTGTCCGAAACTTTTTTTCTCATCCAGAAACAGCCACGCCGCTAAGCGATGAAAACCAAATTGTAAAAAACGATAACCCCCCTAACGAAAATGACTAAAAAACAAGACTCATTTCTGCACGAAGCTCAACAAACTGGAAAAGCTACCGGAAAAGAAGAATCCATGAATTTGGATGAGGCGATTGATTCCGTCCACAAAGTGATAAATCAAGAAGCCGTGGAACACTACAAAAAAACTCCGGAAGACAAGTGGGAGGGAGCGAAGATGGCGATTTATTGCCACGATTGTCGGGACATTGTGCCGGCCGGGATGGCGACCGTTCGTGGGAAAACAAGAGCGGTGTGTGGGAAATGTAAATCAAAGAAAATTTCCATGGGACGAGAGGAGGCGTTGGTCAGTTTTTATCATATTTCGAAGGAAAAAAGTTGAAAGTTGTAGGTAGTAGGTTGTAGGGATTTAACAATTTTTACTTACAACTTCCCACTTAGTCTGCTCCTCCCGACGAGTCGGGATACGAAGGCCGGACAAACTATAACTTGTAAGACTTTAAGGATAAAATTATGAAACTTGCTATTGTTTCTGATTCTCATGGAGCGATTGATCGATTGGACACACTTCTGGCAAATCTCAAAAAAGCAGGTGTGAAACATTTGTTGCACGGAGGGGATTTTGCAGTGTATGGGGTGACAGAGATTTTTGCTAAATATCCAGAGATAAAAATCTGGATCGCCCAGGGGAACGCGGATGTAAATGAAGAAATTTTGGATGCGGTGCGAGCTCTTCCAAATGTAGAAATGAAAGAGGTGGTGCAGTTTGAGTTGGAAGGGATAAAAATCGCCGCTTCACACATCGAGGGGGTAGCCGAAGGAGCTCTTCGAGACCAAAAAGTTGATATTTTCATCCACGGGCACACACATCGGGCGAAAGCTGAAAAACGAGATGAAAAAACCATCCTCAATCCAGGGGCCCTGGTCGAGGATGGGAAATATTTTTTATGTTCTCTGCCGAATTTAGAATTGGTGCAGCTAAGTGTTTTTTGACTGCAGATTTTAGATTTTAGCCTTCGTTCTATGAGCTATGGCCGACAGGTATAATTGTGGATTGATGGTATAAATTAATTTTGTAGGCAGGACTTAATTATTATTTATTTTTTTATCACGAGTAAGGAGGGTATTTCCCAGGCTCTCTCCCGCCGGCACCATGGGGAAAACATTTTCTTCCTTTTTGACGACAAACTCTGCCAAAATGGCTCCATCATGAGATTTCATTTGTTGAAGAAGATCTTTCGTTTCTTCCAAATTTTTTGCACGAAAACTAGGAATCCCGTATGCCTCTCCCAACTTTACAAAGTCAGGATTCCAGAGCGGCGTATCCACATAGTTTTTCTTGAAAAAAAGATCCTGCCACTGCCTGACCATCCCAAGAAATCCGTTGTTCAAAATAATAATTTTTACGGGGATTTTGTCCTGTGCGATCGTTGCCAGCTCTTGCAGATTCATCTGAAATCCTCCATCCCCGGACACAGACCAAGTCTCGTGGCCAGAAAAAGTGGCTCCCATCGCCGTCGGCAAAGAAAACCCCATCGTTCCCAGTCCTCCACTGGCGAGGAATTTCCTAGGAGCTCGAGTGAGACATCGCTGAGCGGTCCACATCTCATGTTGTCCTACATCCACCACTACGACCGAATCTTCATCGAGGACTTCTTTGAGTGCTTCGATTACCGCCACCTCCGTCAATTCATCTGATTTTGCTTTTTCAAGCGGCCATTCCTCTTTTTTGCCTTCTAGTTGCTGATGCCATTTTGAAATATCTGAAGTGGTTAATTTTTTGGTTAATTGAGGCAAGGTCTCGTGAATTTCACCACAAATTTTGGCATCCGTTTTTATCACTTTATCAAACTCAGATGGATCGATATCGAAATGGATGATTTTTTTATTTTTCTCAAAGTCAGAAATAACTCCAGTGATCCGATCATCGAATCGAGTCCCGATCCCAATGATCAAATCTGCATGATGAACGGCAAAATTTGCAGCTGCTAGTCCATGCATCCCGAGTAGCCCAAGTGCTGATGGATGATCCTCTGGTAGTGCTCCTATCCCATGTAGCGTCCAAGTCGCTGGGATTTGAGATTTTTCAAGAAACTCTTTCAGTTCCTTCTCCGCATTGGAGAGAATCACTCCGTGACCAAAGATCACTACTGGACGAGTAGCTTTTTGAATCATTTCCACTGCTTCATCAATTTCAGAAAACGGACATTCTGGTGCGGCGAAATATCCCGGAAGGTCAAATTTAAATTGTTCTCCAGACTTTATTTTGGCCTCGATTTCTGGGGCAACTGCTTCGATCTGGACACTCTTCGGCATATCGATCAGCACAGGGCCTGGCCGACCAGAAAGAGCCAGATGAAAAGCCTCTGCCAAAACTCGCGGGATGTCATCAGCTTTTTCAATGAAATAGGAGTGCTTCACAATTGGTTCACAGACGCCCACGATATCCACCTCTTGAAACGCATCAGAACCGATCAAATGCCCAAAAACATTTCCGGTAATCGCCACCATCGGGATCGAATCCATCTTGGCATCAGCAATCCCTGTGACGAGATTGGTCGCTCCAGGACCGGATGTAGCCAGACACACACCTACTTCCTGAGTCGCACGAGAGTACCCCTGGGCGGCAAAAGCGGCGGCTTGCTCATGACGAACGAGAATCCTCCGAATATTATGAGCGGGCATACAATCATAAATCGGCAAAACCGCTCCCCCCGGATAAGCAAAAATCTGCTTGACCCCGTGATGCACCAATCGCTCCAGAAGCACGTCCGCTCCGATCATTTTTATGAATTTGTGAGGAAACTATTTTTGAGTGTACGAAAGAAGTTTCAGAAATCAATCCCTCAAAGATAAACGTAAAATCTCCCAAAATCGCTCTGGTCCGACACTCTGAGATCTAGAAATTTCTCCCGGGATGGTGACATCTGCCAGTTCACGGTATTTATTGATTCGATGTTTCAACAGGTTTGGATAACAACGCCGTAGAGCATCAATCCCCAATTCTCCTTTCTGCTGCTGAAAATGATCCCCCCAGATGATAGTTTTTGGTGTGGCAAAAAAAGCTTCTACCATCTCTTTGATCATCAGCTCAGAAGTATCTAATTGTACGATCAAATAATTTTCAGAAAGATAATCATGAACCCGATCCTCCAGATGAACCACACTCCCCGTAGTATCTAAGATGAAGTTCTCCTCAGTTGGAACTGGAGGGCTGTGTGTGAGCTTATTTTCCCAGTCAGAATAAATCTTTTGTGTCTCTGGATATCGATCTTCAAAAGGATACCCCATCCACTCGGCCATTTCATCAGGCCAGGATTTCCCCATGTGTTCGGACATCGCTTCATCCACTCCAAAAACATTAAAATTTTTATGTGTAGCTAGTTCTTTGCTCCGATGACTTTTGCCGATATTGGACATGCCAATGAAAGCAATTTTTAGGGCCCCATCAACAAATTTTTGGTCGAACTGAGATCGAGTCAAAAGCATTTAATTTTTGATTAAAAAATCACGCAGTGCCTCCAAGACCGGATCCAATAATTGAGCCTCTTTTTTCTTTTTTAGCACTGCTTGGATATTTTCTGGTATTTTAATCTTTTGTCCAATAATTTCTTCCACCACCTCTGGGAATTTGGCCGGATGAGCGGTAGAAACGGTTACAAAATAAAAATCATCCCCAAATTTTTCTCTGAATTTCTTTGTCCCCAGAAGTGCCACAGCCGTATGCGGACAAGCCAGATATCCTCGATCAAAAGATCTTTTAATCATTTCTCGAGTTTGAGTATCATCAAACCAAGCTCCCCAGATATGATCTCGGACTTCTGAAATATCTTCCCCAAAAAAATAATTAATCCGATAAAAATTATTGGGATGACCAATATCCATTGCATTGGAAATAGTCGGAACTGAAGGAGCAGGCTCAAAGTTTCCGGACTCCAAAAAATCTACAAATGGATGATTGGCATTATTGGCGGCGATAAATTTATGAATTGGGAACCCCATCATCTGTGCCAGTAATCCTCCCGTCAGATTCCCAAAATTCCCAGAAGGCACCGAAAAAACAATCTTTTGATCCTTTTGACTTTCGACTTTCTGCTTTTGACTAAGCGTTAGTGCCACCCACGCATAATAAAAACTCTGCGGAATTACTCTCCCCACATTGATCGAGTTGGCCGACATCAGGTCCAATTTTTGGTTTAATTCTTTATCGACAAACGCTTCTTTTACGAGTCTCTGGCAGTCATCAAAATTCCCATCTATTTCAACCGCCTGCACATTTTTTCCCATCGTTGTGAGTTGTTGTTCTTGAACCTGGGAGATCCCTCCCCGGGGATACAGGATAAAAACTCGAACCCCCGGAAGCCCGAGAAATCCGTTTCCCACGGCTCCCCCGGTATCTCCAGAGGTAGCGACGAGAATGATTTTTTCAGCTGAATTTTTGGCCAAAAAATAACTCGCACAACGGGCCATAAACCGGGCAGCAAAGTCCTTGAAAGCCGCTGTCGGACCGTGAAAAAGTTCGAGCACTGAGTGATTATCAGCAATCTCCACAAGTGGTATTTCAAAATTGTAGGCATCTTCACAAATTTTTCTCAAATCTGGATCCGATATCTCGCCATCGACAAAATGTCGAGCGATTTCAAAGGCTAACTCAGAAAAACTCACTTCTCGCAGGCGATGATTTACATCATTGCCGGAAATAATGGTGGGAATTTTTTCTGGTACAAAAAGCCCTCCATCTGGGGCTATCCCCGTAAGAAGTGCGTTTTCGAAGTTTGTTCGGCAACTCTTATCTTTTGTCGAATGGTACTGCATCGGATGCATTGTAGGGGATTAAAAATGGGGAGCAAGGACGGTAGAGTTATAAAAAAAAATCGCGTTATTGCTTTTTTTTATTTTTTATGTTATAATAACATGATTTTATTATGGATTTAAACCTTTTCAAAAAACGAATTCAAAACACAGCTCTTCTGACGGGAGAACGAAAAACACATTTCCTGTCACGGGCAGAGTTATATTCTCCAGATACAAGAACCAAGATGATCAATGCTCTCATGGAGCACGAAAAGAATTTTTTGGAAACCACTGGGCAAAAAAAACAAGAAGCTAATAGAAAAGCCCTAATGGAAAAAATGACGGCGGCCGAAGCGGTTCATAAAAAAGAAATTGAAGCGGCAGAATCCGCTTTGCTCGAAGATTTGGAAGAAATTGAACAAGAAGAAAAAGAAGTAGAAAAGAAAAAAGATCTAGAAAATTCTGATCCTCCCCCACCACAAGAAGACCTGGAAACAATAGCCAAAATCAAGCTTATTTTTTACCGGAGAGCAAAAATTATGGCCAATGTTCTTTTATTTTTAGCAATAATTGTTTTTTTTGCTTGGAAAATGGAATGGATAGAAAAAATCCAAGTTCCTCAAAAGATCGAAACAAAAATTCAAAAAACAAAAAATGAAATAAAAGAACAGATGAAACAATCCGCCCCAAAAAGAACGGTTCCAAGGAAATCGATCCCCCGGAAAAAAATTAAAGTTTCTCCTCGAAATAGAAAATAAAACCACAAATTTATTAAAAAATGTCACTTGAATCTGGCCCATCGCGACAAGAAGAACTCTCTGAGGCAGAAAGAGGGGCTCTGGAACAAAATCTGTTTGATGAACAACAAGAACGAGTAGAAGAAGCCGCAGAAGGGAATACAGATCTTCCTCAGGCTCAGTTTGATACCGCTAATGCCCTGAGTCTGGCTGCAGGAGAAACCCCTCTACCAGATTCTGAAAGGCCGGCATCCAGTCCAGAACTTAGTACTGAAACACCTGCTGAATCCTCTGACGAAAGCACCGAAGTCCCAACAGAAGAGGTTCCTCAAACTCCACCAGAGTCCTCTGAAGAAGGGGGGCAGGAAATAGGGGAATCCTCCTCTTCAGCCTCCGCTGAAGCTTCGGCCGACAGGAAAGCTATGGAGGACAAGGAAACTGAATCTGAAGAATCAGCGAGACTAAGAGCAATTCACGAAGCAGGTCTAAAACAATTAGAAGAAACTTTTGTTGGAAAACACTTAATTCCCAATCTTCCCGATGTACTTTCTGGGACTTTTCTCAAAGAGCCACCGATGGAACAAGTGGCAAAGGAAAATAAATACTGGGGAGCACTGAAGGCCGTTGGAAGAAGCTGGGCCAATACCACTATGTCCATGGGAGCCAATCTACTTACTGGAGCAGAAGGAATTGTAGATATGGCGACTTCTCCAGTCGAAAAAGGAAAGGCGATCGGCAAATTGTTCACCGACTCAGAAACTAGAAGCAAAGTTTGGGATAGCCTAAAAGCTGCCTGGCAAAACACTCCTCCCGAAGGGAGAGGGGGATTGGCTATTGCTACTATCGTAGAGACTGTCCTCACAGGAGGTGCCGCATCGGCAGCCAAAACAGCCGGAAAAAATATTCTTTCCAAAGTAGGGGCCACGGCTGCAAAAATGCCAACCAATATGGCTCAAAAAACAGCAAAAATCGCTTCTAAAGTAGGTGAAATAGCCGATGTAGCAAAAGCCGCAAAACAGGTAACGGAAAATGTCGTCAAAAAACCTCTTCAAGCTCTCGAAAACACAAAAATTGGTCAAGTCGCTAAACAGGCGGCCGATAAAGCTCCAGTAAAAATGGTTAAAAACGTTGGTAAAGAAGCAACGGAATTTGCAAAAGGAAAAACAATGGAAGAAGGAGTTAATGTGGTTAGAAACGAAGAAAATGAAACGACAACCGCCTAGGTTTTAAAAAAATCTTGTATTTAAATTTTAAATATGGTATAATGTGCGGATTTGTTTTTAATTCTTAAATTCTAAAAAAAATGAAAACACTTATCAACGGTTACGGAAATTTTGATGCTTCTTGGACTCAAAAAATGATCTTCCGAGGAAGCCCAGAAGGACCAAGCGATTCAACAGAAGCTGAAAAAAAAGCTCCAGCAGAATCTGCAGATGATCAAGCTGTACAAGCTAAAAAAAATGAAGTGAAAAATAGCTTCGCTGGCGAACCAGCAAATAAAACTGAAAAAGGCCCCTCTATCCCAAGGGATTACAAAGAATCATGTCGAAAATGTGATGATCTTAATGATGCTATTACACATTTCCAAGAACAAATAAGAAATACCGATCAGGATGGTAGAGACTCTGCTGAAAACGAAGGAGCTCTCGAAGGTGCAGCAGGAGAACTGCTCACATTTAAAAGTGATATTCGAGGAATGTGCTGTGATACAGTAAGGCATATTATAAATGAAAGAAAAGCTAGTGGTGATAAAAATATTGATTGCCAAGACATTGGTGCTCGGGTAGACGCTGCCATGTGTGGTCCCATCGGCGAAAAAACTAATAAAATTATGGCACTAACTGATAAAATGGGAGACATGTCCCATGACGAACTAATAAGCGATCTTAGAAGTATTCAAACTGTATTCAACCATCGTGCAAAAGGGGTCACCCAACAGGTTGCTCTGGACATAGGAAGAAGTCGTTAATAAAAATAATCTTTGATTCTTTTTGGTTTCTTAAAGATTTATTCTCTTCATATTATCTGTACTAAAAATTAAAAAAATGGACATAGAAGCGGAAGTCAATCCTCTCACTAAGCTCCGACTCTATCGTGTGGCCAAAAAAATTGTTTTTGGCAAAATGGATAAAAAAGTAATAACGCCAGAGAGAGCTACTGAGATTCTTAATTATGTAAAAGAAGAGGTGGCGTATTGTGATACTCCGGAGGACTGTCATGTTTTTTATAAGGAAGTGGCTCTGGAATTCCCAGAATTAGCTGACTTCCAAGACAAATTCGAACGAGAAACCTATGAAAAACTAGATCGAGCCCTATCTATCTTGGTTGAACACATTTTCGCAAAAGGAGAATTTGATCTGGCAGAACGAATTATGGATGAAGTCGAAGAGATTAAAGATAAAAGATCAGAGCTAATATATGCTCACAAGATGGAAAGAAAAATGCCAGAAGACTTCAAGGAAGCTGTAGAAGAGGTGAAGCAAGAAAGTGTCTAGTCAAAAAACACCTCCGGAATCGGGAACTTCGCACAAAGTTCCTTTATTTCGGCGTGTACCTCCTTTTTCTTAGATTCATCGTCTTTGTTTTTCATCGTCTCCAGCATCAGCTCTGCCACTCGTGCACACTCTCCCTCACCAAACCCTCGCGTCGTAATCGCCGGCGTCCCAAACCGAATCCCAGAAGGATTGAGTGGCGGTCGTGAGTCATCGGCAATGGCATTCATGTTCAGCGTGATCCCGACCTCGTCGAGCACCGTCTGAGCTTCTTTTCCGGTCACGCCCAGAGAACCGAAAACATCAGCCAGGATCAAATGATTGGACGTCCCGCCTCCGAGCATCCGTACTCCTGCATCGTGAAAAACTTTTTCCATGGCTTTGGCATTTTTGAGGATTTGTCGTGCATAATCCTGAAATCCAGGTTGCAACGCTTCGCCAAAGCAAACCGCCTTCGCCGCGATCTGAGCCATGTGCGGCCCCCCCTGAAATCCTGGGAAAACAGATTTATCCACTTTTTTGGCAATTTCTTCACTGTCTCGGATCAGCACCATCCCTCCTCGTGGCCCACGAAGGGTCTTGTGCGTAGTGGTGAGAATCACATCAAACCCTGCATCAAAAGGATTTTTGACCGCCTTCCCAGCAATGAGCCCAGCGATGTGTGCCATGTCCGCCACTGCCAGGGCTCCCACCTCTCGAGCAATCTCGACAAACTTATCATAATCTAACTCTCGAGAGTAGGCCGAAAATCCGGCTAAAATGATCTTTGGTTTTTCTCGTTTGGCGGTTTCTCGCAGTGCATCATAGTCTATTTCTCCCGTAGCAGCATCTTTCATTTTGTATCGAACGAAATTAAAAATCCGGGCGATGTAGGTCACGGGATGTCCATGAGTCAGATGTCCTCCGTGTCCCAGATCCATCCCAAGCACCGTATCTCCTGGCTCGAGTAGGGCAAAATAGGTCGCCACATTGGCCGGGGCTCCGGAGAGCGGCTGCACATTGGCATATTTGCAGTTGAAAAGTTCGCACGCTCGATCCCTGGCTAAATTTTCTACTTTGTCGGTAAATTCTTGGCCTCCATAGTACCTTTTGCCCGGATACCCTTCGGAGTACTTGTTCGTCAGTACAGAACCCGAAGCTTCTCGTACTGCTCGAGATACATAATTTTCAGACGGAATTAATTCGAGTCCTTCGGCTTCTCGCTTTTCTTCTCCACAGATCGCAGAAAAAATTTTTGGATCTGAAGCTTGTAAAAATGGTAAATCTGGTTGAGACATTTTGATAAAAATTAAAAAATAAAAGTATAAAAAAGCCCCGAATGTCTTCGGGAAAAGTGGTAGAATTTTTTTGTTTTTGCTCGTAAAAATTGACTGTTTTGGACTCTTTTTAATCGGTTGATAACTGGGGTTTTAGTCTTCATTTCGTGATAAAATCGCTCTGCGATTATTCTCTTCTTTTCCCAAAAAATTGCAAAGGGATTTTAAAAAACCGTTAACCCACCAGTTAACTGTTAGCAAAACTTCTCAATAGCACAAAATACGGGAGTAATTTTTGGCGATTCACGAGGGCGATCCCGATTTATCGGGAGAGCCCTCGGGGAAATCGCCTATTTTAGCGAATATCTATCATTTTAGTTTTTCTTCCTTCCAGAGCTAAATTGGCTTCTGTCTTCAAAGCAAATTAGTTTCGCAGAGTTTCCTTAACGAGCACGGCTTTACTTTTTCCGATAAAATTCTACCCTCAAACACGATGAAAAAGTTTATTTTTCCAGTGCTGATTTTTAGTTTCCTGCTCTTTGGCATGGAAATTGTGGAAGCGGCCAAAAATTCAAATCCGTACTACAAAAACTGGATCCGTCAGTATCAAAAAGGCAAGTACCCACGAATCGGACTTCGAAGCACGAGTTATTCGAAATACAAAAATCTGAACAAAAGATTCAGTGGCTCGGCTATGAAGAATCTGTTTGAGAGGAAAATCACACTCGAAGAACATCAAGCAGCAATTGAGTCCTCCTCCGCCAAGGCTTCGGAGGGCAGAGAAGAAACCTTTCGATCTTCTGCTCCACGACGAACCACAAAAAGATATGGAAGTTTTAATAAATTACGTAAAGAAAAATCTAAACTTTTTTGGCCCCGAGCTGTGCCAAAATTTGAAGGGAAAAAATCACTAGATCCGAGAGCAAAAATCTACTGGCAGGATGATTCCCTCAGTGCAAATATCAATTTGGTCCGAAAACCTGGAGCGATCTTAGCAATTGATCCAAATCCTGTTCCCCTTTTTGAACTCGGATTTTATTGGCCAAGGTACACAAACTCCATCAATTTTCCCCGGGCGGTGCTCCTCGAAGAATTGAAATTTAAAATTATCGAAAATAAAGGATTGGTAAATGATTTTCGAAATTTCCAATTGAATATCGATGATGAAAGTTATGAATTTGAAAAAGATGGAACTCTCACTCTCAGACTTCAAAACGCCCGGATAGCCCAGGGAAGAAATCTAAATCTGGATATCGATATCGCGATCAAAGATCCGGATGTCCTCCCGCACATTCCTGGGAATCTGCGGGTAAAATTAATGGATACAAAAGCGGTAGCAGAAGGAACTCGTGTTCCGGTAAAAATCAAAACCAAAGGCAGCAAAACTTCTCATTTCGTCCAGTGGGATCCAATTCCTCGTGTAAGTGGGGACACTTCTTTTCTTGGCACGGCAACCAAGATCCAGGGAAAAACACTCATGGCTGGAACCAAAGCTACGGTTCTCACTCTCAATCTAGAAGCACACTACGATGATCTTCTGATTGACCAAGTGACCGTGACGGAAGAATTTACCAGTCAATCGATCGACACCTGGGTAAAAAAAATTCGAGCTATTGACCTCTCTGATGGGAGAATTTTGGGAGAAACGAGATTTGTAGCTGGACTAGCTAAGTTTCGTTTTTGGAGTCCATTCCGAGTAAATCGGGGGCAACTCAAAAGACTGGCTTTTGAGATTGAACTGGCCGATCAAGTAGATATCACAAGTCAAAGTACCAAGTTCAAACTTGGTGTACTCCCAGAGAATGTCTGGGTACGAGGTATTGGATCCGGTAAAAATCTTCCCGACGCTAATAAGACTTTTTCTTCGCAAACAGAAACATTTTTTGTAGTGAATTCGGCCCTTCAAGTTTATCATTCCGAGTTGCAACCAGATCTTGTTACCCATGAAAATCTGGCCGGTGTGTATCGATTCAAGGTCAAAAATCTCGGACGAAAAGAAGTTTCCATCGGACGAATTACGATGAACATCCGATTGTCTGATTTGGAGTATCCAGGAGGAATTTCTCCGGATGATTTTGAGCTCCGTTCGATGTATAGAGGGCGGGTGGTACTGACCGGGAGCAATCCTTTTTCCGTTTCTACTCCTAGTAGTACAAAAATAATTTTTGATGCCACCGAAGAAGTCCAAATTGATAGAAGCTCAGAAGCAGAATTTGAACTTCGGATCGCTCTCAAAAATCCAGATAGCTCAAAAGGAGATGCTGTTTCTATTCAAATTTTGAGCGATTCTGAACTTTTTGTCGGTACACTTGATGATCTGAAAACAGAAGGAACAAATGGCCAAAACTTCATCTGGTCTGATCAATCCGCTCGTCCACACACCACCGAAACAGAAGACTTTCTCTCCGGATACAAAATTTTTGGCCTACCAACCAACACTTTTGTAAAAAAACGGTAAAAAGTTGTAGGTTAAAGGTTGTAAGTTGTAGGTAAAATCTATTAATCCCTACAACCTACTACTCCCCACCTACAACCAAAAAAACAATTTATAAACTATGACCAAAGTTACCTACCTCTACCACGGTGAAGAAAAAGAAATAGATGCTGATCCCCGTCTTTCAGTTTCGAAGAATGCCGTAAAAAATTATCTCAAATTTACGGACAAAGAAACCTGCAAGGGGAAAGGAGAATGTGGACTGTGCCAAGTAAAAGTCCTCAAAGGCAATCAAACAGCTAAAACTCCGGAAGAAATTCACATTCTAGGAAATGAAAATTCCCGTATACGATTGGGATGTAAAATATTCCCCGTGGAGGGGATGATAGTAGAGATCCCCATGCCCGATGGAATATTTTTGACAGATCTGGATGCAGAACTAAAATCCCATTACCAATAATTGTTTTTCTGATAACTCGGAATTTTTTCGACGTTTTCATTGACGATTATTGATCGATCTTTGACGTCACTTTCTGTAGAAATTTTTATGGATGAGAAAAATGAAGTCTCAATTTTTGAGGCTTCTTAGTTCTCATTCATGAGGATGAGAATATTTTAACCGGCAAAAAGGAGGAATGTCCAATGCCACACCAAAATAAAAGACCCACAGCGGTCTCAAAACGCTGTGCGATTGAATACCCAAGACCAATCCCAGATTGTAAATTTACTGATGATGAACTATTCTGGGATGAAGAACCACCAAGATCAGAGGATTCATTTGATGAATATTATGATCCGGAGGATGGTTGTCCTCCTGGTGTTGATGAAATCTTTCGGAAAAATGGATTTGTTTAATCTTTGAAGAATAGACAATTCGTTTGTTGATAAAAGCAGGTGGACGAAGTATTTCTTCGTTCACCTTCCCTTTTATACTAAACCGCCTTTGAAATTTGTATAAATTGATATAAACTTTGGTTAG
>CAYFOO010000015.1:0-26083 GCA_964344775.1 uncultured Candidatus Peribacteria bacterium | reverse complement strand
TCGGTGACTGGGCTTAAGTCGTAACAAGGTATCCGTACGGGAATGTGCGGATGGATCATCGCCTTTTCAGAGGCTATGGGTATTTCTCAATTTATTGAGAAAAGGAGTTTCTTGGTTTTCCTTGATATTCACCGAAGAAACAAACCCCTCCTAGTCGTGCGTTCGAAATGTAAGAGAGTCGAGCAAAAAAGAGGCCCTCGGGCTTCTTTTTTTGTGAGGCTGATCTTTTACTGTAAATGAAAAAGTGGACTTTTATGTTAATTACTGTACTGAACAAGTTTTAACTCAAAAATTCATTTATTTCCGCCCTAGTTCTAGGAATTTCAATGTCCCGAGGTTGGCGTTTATCAGTGGGGTCTTTCATAAAAACAAACTGTCCATCGTTCATATATCCTGCTTTGTGCCCGCCGGCACAAGATTGTAAATAATACTGCCAAGTCCTATAGGCTATTTTTTCATCAGAGCCATCTGATTTAAAGGCTTCTTTTGCACTTTTGCAGGGAGTTATTATGGCATTTCTTATCATACTCAAAGCAGATGTTTTATCCCGAGGATAAACATGTACCAATCGGTCTCGAAAAACAGTCCCTTTTGTTCCTAGTGAAGCATGTTGGTCAATAATAGTTTGTCTAACTTCTGAACTAAAAGCACCCCTCAAAAATAACCATGGAGAAATTTCACCTAAATGCATAGTTTGATGCCCTTCGGGAATTCTCAGGCTTTTGGTTAGGTCTTCCCAACCATCCCTGAGGTTATTTGCCCATGCTTCGCAAGTTAAACCATTCATGTACCCCATGCTGTTATCAGCAAATCGAAAGTATAGTCCAGCTTGTTCGGCCGCTCGAATTAAATTTCCTGGTGTTGGAAGAACTCCATTTGGAAAAATGACTTTATCAATCCAGGGGTTAGTTCCATAGTTTAGATTTTTAGTATTGATTGCCTGCATCAGGATAACCCCGTCTTTTTTAACAGCATCCGACTGAAAACGAAAAAAGTCGGGATAATTTTTAGGCCCACCGATGCTTTCTATCATTTCAAAACTCATCATAGCGTCGAGTTGGCCATCCAATTCTCCCGTTTCTTGTAGGTCTCTCCAGTCAGATAAAATAAATCGAACCCGATCAGAAATATCAGCACAAACTTGTTCGGCGTATTTTTGTTGTTCTGCTGAAATTGTTATTCCGATAATTTCGACTCCAAACCTTTCTACAAAATACCTTGTCGCAGGACCGTATCCATAACCACAATCTCCAACTTTCATTCCTTTTTGCAACCCCATTCTTCGCCCAGCGACTTCCCAGCAAAGTTTCTGGGCCGTATCTAGTTCAAAAGAGTCATATTCAGGGAGCCAAAAACCACTAGTGTACTTCATGGTTTCTTCCCCCAGCATCGTTCTCATCAAATCATTATCATAGTCATAATGCCTTTCAGCAATTCGTTTTTGCCCTCTTCTTCTTTTATTTGGGTTACGAAGTCTTCGAAAGGCCTGATACATCATCATGTTGGCTTTTTGGCGTAGGGTCATTTCTGGTAAAAGGCCTTCAACCGCAGCTCGCGAAAGACGAAGCATCATTTCTCCTAGGTTTTCTACGTCATATTCTCCTAGCACATAAGAATCTCCAAGGGCCATAAGTGGATTCTTTGCAAATCTACGATAAAAAGTACGGGCATCCGAAAGCTTGGGATCGTGTGTGGCATTCCCATTTATTTCCAATTCAGCTGCTTCACAAGCTTCTTTGAACTGTCTTTCCGTACTTTTTAAGCTCATCAAAAGCGAGATTAGTCAATTGAGAGGATTTTTCAATACAGACTACAATCTTGACATTCAGTAACTGGCTTGTGCGGTTTGTGCACAAACATCGCGAGTAAAAAGGCACTCACGAGAAACAAAATCCCTTCGGCCTCATGAGAGATGTTTTCTGCCACATGACCACCGACCCAGAAGGCCAAAATCCAAACAACCGCGATCCCCACAAAACTCAAGAAAAAACCACAGCGAGTTTTCCAGTAGAGAGAAATAACCAATGCAATAATCACGTCTACGAAAAAATGAGCTACAAAACCAACAAATCCCAAGATATTTTCTACTGATCCCGTCGCAAAAACTTTTTCGAGAAGGACATGCCGCACTCCCGCTTCCGGAAAAAAGTGCAAACACAAGGCAAAAATCGCCAATAAGTGAGGGATTTTTAATTTGTGATGACAGTGCTCATGTTGGCAGGGAACCCATTTTTTGAAAGCTGGACGATGCCAGATCCAAACAAATAAAAGTAATAATAAAATCCCACTGAGCACTTCAACTGTGAAAAAAGATTCTATCAATTCGTGAAGATCAAATAGTTCTTGATGTTCTTCCTCATGAGGCACTTCTTCTTCCTGTCCTGCTTCGTGATGCATCTCTTCATGATGTTCTACCTCGTGATGTCCATGATGATGTCCTTCTTCGACAAAAGCCATCATCCCATGTCCCGCCAAATGAATGACCAAAAAGATGAATGCCGGAAGAGCGATAATTTCTAAATAATAGCGGAATTGGAGAAAAATGTTTTTCATGAGAAAAAGTTAAGTTATACAATTATTACATACTCCAGAAAACAAAAACTGATGATCTGTCACTCGGAGGCCCTTTTGGATTAATTTTTGAGCCACCTGGTGGATCTGATCTTCGAGTGATTCGTCCGAAATACATGTCACTGCCTGACATTTGGCACAAGCGAAGTGATGGTGGTGTGCCTCTTGTAATTCATAGTGAAGTACCGTATTTCCCAAAACTACTTCTTGCAAAATCCCCGCTTTGACAAAAGCATCTAAATGCCGATACAGGGAGGTTTTGTTGGGAGTGAGATCTTTTGCTTTTAAAAAATTTTGCAGTTGTGGAACAGTCAATGGTGCTCTTTGTTCCTGAAAAACCTGCAATAATTGCTTTTTCAAAGGCGTTAAACGAATCCCTTTCGTAACCAATTGATCGTAGATTGTTTCCATCACGAGTGAACCATAATCAAATTTTTAAATAATGCAACTTGGTTGCGTAATTTTTAAAAATGAGAAAAAAGAATAATTACAAATTGCAAGTGACGAATTACAAATGGTGGAAAATCTTTATTTTTAAGCTTCCATAATTCGTCATTTTTAATTCGTAATTTGTAATTAATAGATTTTTTACTTCCAAGCTCATGATCCAATCCACGGCATCACCCCCTTAAAATCTAATATTTTAAAGGTTCCAGCTTCTCTGTCATACTCCTGGATAAGTACCTGCTTCTCCATCTGGGCATACATATCCAGAAGGCCCTGCACCCCCCGACTTTCATCATATGGCAGATCTTCATAATCTTGTTTCTCTGTGATGATGATCAGCCTCCCGTCTTGAAAAGACAAATGCGTCAGCTGCGTTTCTTTCCAGGTTTTTAGCACTTCATCCTCCCCAGTAGATAAATCTAACCTCAGAAGGCGTTGCACCGGTTCTTCATTTTCAAAAACAAGTTGGGCCACAAAAACCTCATTGTTATCCGCCCCCCACACAGCCTGCTCAATGTTGCCGGATTCTTCCAGATAATTTTGACTCGTTCCGTCTTCTGAAAAAACTGTCAAAAAACTGGTATCTGCAAAAATATCCTGATCGGGTTTTTGGCTAAAAAGCATCTTCTTCCCATCCGAACTAAATCCAAAACCCTGTTCGTAGTTTCCGATCGCGATAGGATCAGACGCCGAATCATAAAAAGGAATAAGACTATACCCCAGATTATCAAGAGGATTAGCCGCCAACACCCAACTCCCATCGGGGGACAGTTTGGCATTTTGAAACGGAATTGCTTCCTGAAAAGGGCTCCATTTATTTTTGGTAATCTGATATTTCCAGAGGTGGGGTTGGGATTTTTTTTCGCTTCGATCTACGAGTAAAAATTTACCAGAAGGATGTGCGAGCAGATAACGGTAGCCAAAGTCTCCAGGCGAATTGACTCGACGAAGTTTTCCGGTAGAAAACTCGAGACGATACAATTCCTGAACTGCTTCCAAATCATAAATTTGAGCTAATTTTGATCGCTTGATGCCTAAAAAAAAGGCTGATTTTTCATCTTTATTTTTCACCAATACAAACTGATTTACCAGTAGATGAGGCGGAGTCAGTAGGGTATGAGAACCATCCCCAGGATCAAAAGCCATCAACCGTCCGTCTTCATCCCCCTCGATACCGATATAAAAAATCGCGGAGTCAGAAATGGGGGGCAATTCTCTGCTTTTTTGTACATAGGCACCTCCCGTGGTGACTAGAATTAGGATCAAAACAATTATCCCGAAAATTTTATCAAGTTTGGTCATAGCTAATAAATATATGGCTTCTCCGGAACCTCAATTTCCACCACCTGCTCCAGAGAAATAAAAAGCGGTTGATCTTCATCCCCATCTGACTGGAAAACCCCCTCGATAGCTAACCACTGATCATCAGCCCACGAGACAGATTCATCTGACTTTATCCGTAGCACCACCGGACGAGCATCCGCACTACAACACCGGATGAGAAACCGAGCCAGATAAAATTCCCCATCTGTCATTACCCCCTCCCGAAACACAAATCCCTTAACCCGCACTTTTTGCCCTTCGTATTTCCGGGGATTTTCTTCCTGCCCCAAAATCTTAATCCAATCCCCGAAGCTTCGAGCCGTACTATCGATCTGAAAATTAACGGGTGCATCCAGCTTGAGAGTAGAATAATCCGTCGCGATACCTCGTTTGCTCGCAGCCAGGCTTGAGAGTGGGGCCGGAGGAAGCACCAATCCCAAAATCAACGGAAGGGTGAAAATCATCAAAGATCTTTTGTAGAGGTGATGATCCACCCCATGCCAGTGGAGATCTTTTTTTGCAAACAAAAACAAACCCGAAACCAAAGCAAAAACACCCGTACAAATAACCAAAAAATTATATCGAGGCAAAATATACAGAGACAAGTGATCATTCCACCAGAGATGGATGAACCAACTCCCGAGAAGGATCAATATGATGGCCGTGAGAAGTCTTTTATTCATCTCAAAAAATAAATAAATCTAAGAAAAAAGTAGCTGCCACAACCAAGCCACCCACCAGCAAGGCTAAATAAAGCAGGGCTTTGGTACGAAAAGTGGTCCGCATCATGATCAGGGCCTTGATATCGATCATGGGGCCAAAAACGAGGAACGCCAATAGGGCCGCAGGACCGAACTGGTGGGCATAAGCCAGTGCAAAAAAAGCATCGGTCGTAGAACAAATCGAAATGACAAATCCCAAGGTCATCATGGCCAAAATCGCTAATAGCGGATTCTCGGCAATGGATAAAATCATCTCCCGTGGGACAAAAGTCTGCGTCAGAGCGGCCAATCCAGCTCCAATCGCCATGACTGATCCCATGGTGATAAATTCAGTAATCGCATGATCAAAAAAACTTTGGATCTTTTTGGGAGCCTGAGTGGAACAACAATGAGTTGCCTCTATTTTTTTGGTAAGGAGCTCTGATCTTTGAGCAAAAGAAAACACATATCCCACCCCCGTTGCGATAAAAAAGCTCAAAATGATCCGCCCCCACCAAATCTCTGGATTATCTGGAAAGGCCACAATCGTGGTAATAATAACAATAGGATTGAGAACCGGTGCTCCCAATAAAAAACTCAGCGAAGCGAAAGGGGGCACATTCTTTCGAATCATCTGTCGAGCCACGGGGACATTCCCACACTCACAGACCGGAAAAAACATCCCTAACCCACTCAACGCCGCACAAAGCCCCAGACGATTTTTTGGTAGCCATCTGAGGATGGTTTCTGTTTTGACGAAAAAATGGATCCCCGTAGAGACCAATGTCCCCAACAAAATAAATGGAAAAGCCTCAATAATGATGCCCAAAAACAAGGTCACTCCATCGCTGATGTTTGGAGGAAGCATGAGACGATTGTAGGGAATTAGAGTTGTATGAGCAAGGTTTCATTTTTTATGTGAGGCTCTGTAAATGAAAAGGAGCCTTCTTCCATTCTTTACAAATAAAAAGTTTTAACTAGCATTTTTTCGCCTTGCACGGCGCCATCGTCTAGTGGTTAGGACTCAGGATTCTCATTCCTGCAACAGGGGTTCGATTCCCCTTGGCGCTGCCACGTCGGGATTACCTCCATGCTTTCAAAAATCTCTAACGAGATTTTTTTCAGCATTCCGGAATCCCTCCTTTCCCCAAAAAATCTTCGTTTCACTTCGTTTTTTCGGGGGCCCCATTTTCAAACATCTTGAAAACTTTTTATAATCCCAGGCCTTTCTTCTGCGGGCTTTTTCATAACAAAACTCCCCACGACCACGATGTCTGCTCCAGCATCCTTCAAATCGTTCACATTGTCCAAATTTACCCCGCCGTCTACCTCAATCTCACCATTAAATCCTCGAGCTCTTACGTTTTTAATTTTTTCCAAAACTTCCGGCATAAAACTCTGCCCCCCTTTCCCGGCTTTCACAGACATAAAAAGAATTTGATCAGCTAAATCCAAAACCTCATCCGACAAAACGTCAACACTCGTGTAGCCGTCCACACAGATGCCCGCTCGAATGTTTTTGTTCTTCAGTTCTTGTAAGAATTTCGCGGCGTCTTTCCCGGTATTTTCAATATGAAAAGTAATCCCCTTCACTCCCAAATCAATAAACCTATCAAATTGTTTTTCTGGATCATCTACCATGAGATGAGCCTCTGTTTCTATTGGGAAATTTATCGAATCCAAGATTTTGCCTCCAAAAGTGATAGCTGGAACGTACTGTCCGTCCATGATGTCCAAGTGAATTCGATCAGCCGTGGCAATAGAATCAACCTCTGTTTGCAAAGACTGGAAATTAGCATCGAGAATGGAGGGGGAGATTTTCATGAAATTGGTATTTAGTAGTTGCTATATAGTATATGGGGATTGAAATAAAATGAATTATTAAAAATTATTTATTCCCCACATACCAAATACTATATACCAAATACCAAAAACAAAGTTTTTTTTCATGCAAATATTTCAAATTCATCCTCTGTCACCACTCCACAATGCTCCCACTGACAAGCATCTTTTCCGTCCAAAGTGACTACCGTCCATCCATCTTTGAGTGTTTTTGTTCGAGGATTTCCCGCTGCAATGATTGGCTCGATGGCGATCGTCATTCCGGCTTCCAATTTTGGTCCCGTTCCTGGTTTTCCATAATTGAAAATTGAAGGCTCTTCGTGCAGCTCTCGCCCAACCCCATGTCCCGTGTATTCTCGACAGACAGCATAGCCTCCTTTTTTTATCGCTGATTCAATCGCATGACCAATGTCTCCCACATGATTTCCTGCTTTTGCTTTTTCACACCCGGCCAAAAGAGCATTGCGAACACATTCAGAAAATTTGGATCGTTCTGGGTTTTTTCCGTTCCCTCCCACAATGATCGAAAAAGCAGCATCGGTGATGAGCCCTTTGAACAAAACCCCACAATCTACAGAAAAAAGATCTCCTTCTTTCAGTGTTCGTCGATCCGGAATCCCATGCACCACTTCAGAATTAATCATCGTACAGAGTGTTGCTGGGAATCCCTGAAACCCTTTGAACGCCGGTTCGGCTCCAGAATCTCGAATCAATTTTTCCGCTAACCGATCCAGCTCAGTCAAAGAAGCCCCCGGCACCGCTGAGTCTCGAACTATCTTGTGTGCTGCTTGAAGAATTTTTCCTCCTTCACGCATAGCTTGGATTTCTTCTTGGGTTCTAATCATGTCTAACTCTGTTTAACGATTTTTAAACCAAAAAACAATATTTAAAAACCCAAAAATTTAACCTAAAAAACAAAATTCAATCTACTGTTTTAAGAAGTTTTGACAGATTGGATTTTGGGAGGAGGAGATGACGAAGTAGATGAAGTTTTTACGAAGTAAAACGAAATCAACGTAGTCATCGACGACGATGGAGCACGTAACGAGAATCGAACTCGTGTCTCAGCCTTGGCAAGGCCGTGTAATAGCCACTATACGATACGTGCGGAATTAATTAAAAGTTGAAAATTAAAAATATAAAATTATCAAATTTTCCTAAAAACCAAGAACTAACTACTAAAAACTATTTATGCTGCCGCTTTTTCTTCTTCTTTTTCTGTCGATGCATTATCATTCGCCGAATCTAGCTCCCCGTCCATAGAAATTCCTGGATCTTGAGGTAGCTCTCCTTCGTCTACTACCATTTTTGCATCTGAAGACTGATTGATCATATCTTCTCCTGATTCATTTTCTCCTTGCAGAGTTAATTCTCCTTCTTCTACTTCTCCTTGGCTGAGAAGTTCTACTTTGAGCCCTAGCGATTGTAATTCTTTTACTAACACATTAAATGACTCCGGAATAGTTACTGATTCGATTGGTTCTCCTTTTACAATTGCTTCATAGGCCCTTCCTCGTCCATGCACATCGTCTGACTTGATCGTGAGCATTTCTTGCAGCGTGTATGAAGCTCCATACGCTTCTAATGCCCACACCTCCATTTCTCCAAACCTCTGTCCTCCATTTTGTGCTTTCCCTCCGAGTGGTTGCTGTGTCACCAAAGAGTATGGCCCCACAGATCGTGCATGTATTTTGTCTTCCACCAAATGGATAAGCTTCAACATATAAGCAACACCAACCGTTGTTTTATGATCATGTGGCTGCCCAGTCCTCCCATCATATAATTGGAATTTTCCATCTTCTGAAAGGTTATTTTCTGTTAAAAATTCTTGAATTTTATCCACTTTTATTCCTCCCAACACTGGTGTTGCCACTTTCATTTTCATTTTTCTTGCGGCCAAACCCAAGTGTGTCTCCAGAAGTTGCCCAATGTTCATTCGCGAAGAAACCCCAAGGGGGTTTAATATAATATCTACTGGTGTCCCATCTTCCAAGTGCGGCATGTCTTCTGCTGGTACGATTTTAGAAATTACTCCCTTGTTTCCATGTCTTCCGGCCATCTTATCTCCTGCTTCTAAATGTCGCATTTGAGCCACTTTGACCTGAACTCTTTGGAGTACTCCTGTCGGTAAATCATCCCCTGCCGATCTATCCAAAATTTGGACATCAATAACCTTTCCCCCAGAGCCTCGAGGTAAACGCAGGGAAGAATCTTTTACATCATGAGCTTTTTCTCCAAAAATTGCTCTGAGCAATCGGTCTTCTGCGGTTAATTCTGTTTCTCCTTTTGGCGTAACTTTTCCCGCCAAAATATCCCCAGCCAATGCGGTCGCCCCAACCCTTACAACTCCTTGTTCATCTAAGTCTTTTAGTCTTGCAGCAGCCACGTTTGGAATATCTGCGGTAAGCTCTTCTGGTCCTAATTTTGTATCTCGTACGTCTAATTCATATCTCTCAATATGTATGGAATTGAAATACCCTTCCCCAGCTAAACGATCTGAAACAATTATCGCATCCTCAAAATTGTATCCCCCCCAAGACATATAAGCTACCAATAAGTTTCGCCCAAGTGCTAATTCTCCATCCTCAACTGAAGAACCATCTACCAAAACTTCTCCTTTTTTTATTTTTTCTCCTTTTTCTGCCCTTACTCGCTGATGGATACAAGTAGATTGGTTTGTTCGGGTAAAATTAACCACTGGATAATTATATTTTTTCCCTGATTTTCCAACAAAAACAACTTCCTCAGCACTGGCTGATTTCACTTCTCCGCTTTCTGGAGCACAAATACATTGATCGACAGAAACCGCATTTTCCATCCCTGTCCCCACTACCGGTGCCTCTGGGGAAACAATTGGAACGGCTTGTCTCTGCATGTTCGATCCCATAAGAGCCCGGGTATTATCATCATGTTCCAAGAAAGAAATTAAGGAAGTTGATAGTGACACAATTTGTTTTGGAGAAATATCAATATGTGTAACTTCGTTTACATGATAGGTCCCTGGTTTAAAGTTTTTTCTTGCCGAAATTTGCTTATTTACAAAATATCCTTGCTCATCAATCGCTGAGTTCGCCTGGGCTACACACATTTCTTTTTCTGCTTCGGCATCATAATACTCCACCTCCTCTGAAATATATGGAACAACAGGAATTTCCTCGAGTTTTTTTATCTTTTTCAGGGTTCCTGCACTTTTTTTTGTAATTACTTCATCTTTTTTCAGAACTACTTTTTTCCCATCTTTTACGCTTTCTCTTGCAATTTTTCCTACTCCAGTTTCTCCATCATTTTTTACCGTGTTTTTCACTAAACGATATGGGGTTTCAATAAACCCAAATTTGTTCACCTTTGCGTAAGCGGCCAAGTGTAAAACCAATCCAATATTTGGTCCCTCTGGTGTAGTAACCGGACAAATTCTTCCGTAATGGGAAGGATGTACGTCTCGAACTTCAAAAGAGGCCCTTTCTCGAGAAAGTCCTCCCGGTCCCATCGCTGAAATTCTTCGTTTGTGTTCAAGGGCTGCAAGTGGATTTGTTTGATCCATAAACTGAGACAGTTGTGAAGAGGAGAAAAACTCATGCATTGAAGCAGTAATTGGACGACAGTTTATAAGTTGTGTTGGAGTAACAGTCTCAATATCAATAATACTCATTCTGTCTCGAATAATTCTTTCTGTACGCAAAAGTCCTACTCGAAACTTATTCTGTACCAACTCTCCAACCCCCCGAATTCTTCGATTCGCCAAATGATCTATATCATCTTCTTTTTGTTTATCCTGTTCCACCTCCATAAGCCCTCGAACCATCGCAATAAAATCTTCTATCCGAAAAACTCTTCCTTTTTTGTTGTCTTTTGTTTCTAATTCAAACCTTTTGTTTATCTTATAACGAGCAATAGCCCCCAAGTCATACTTTTTAAAATCAAAAAACATAGACTCCAAAAACATTTTTGCATTTTCTGGGGTCGCTAGGTCTCCAGGCCTTATTCGTTTATAAACCCCCTGCCATGCTTCTTTTTCTTCTACTGTTTCATCTTTTTCTAGGGTTTTTAAAATAATTTCTTCCCCCCCTCCTATGTCTTTAAAAAGTGCCACTATCTCCTTGTTTGTGGAATACCCAAAAGCTCTTAAAAACATAGTCACAGGAATTTTCCTCTTTCTATCTACTTTCACCCAAATAATCCCTTTTTTATCTGTTTCTACTTCCAACCAAGCCCCTCTTTTTGGCACCATTTTTGCCTGAAATTTTCCTGGAATAGAGGGATTACTAGAATAAAAAATTCCCGGAGATCTTACTATTTGTGATACAATGACTCTTTCTATACCATTGATAATAAAAATTCCTTGATCTGTAATAAGTGGGATTTGGCCAAAATAAACATCCTGTTCTTTTATCTCTCCTGTTTCTAAATTTGTTAATGCCACATGAACTCGAATAGAGGTCTCATAAGACATTCCCTTTTTCTTACAAATATCTATATCATGTTTTGGTTCTTCTACTTCATGACTTAATATTTCTAATTTTAATTTTTTACCAGTTGCATCAATAATCGGACTAATTTCCTCAAAAAGTTCTTGTAATCCTTCGCTCAAAAACCAGTTATAAGATCTTGTTTGAACTTCAATTAAATCTGGAAACGGAAAATCTTTTTCAATATCGGTAAAAAAGAACCGACCGTTGTTTTCTTTTGTAGGAGTCAGTTTTGCAGGAAATCGAAGATTTTTTTGGGCCATTCCTAAGAGATTAAAAAGGCAAGCCTCGGCTGGTATTCCCCTGTCCTATGATCCAACCGATAGCTAAAAATGTAGGCGGAGGGTAGTAATTATTTTATGAAAGTCAAACTTTTTCTATTATCTTTGATTAACTTATAAATTCGGAATAAATCCTTTATGAAAAAATGGTAGCCTTATTATTGAGATTTAGGATAAATAAAAAGAATTAGTAATAGAAAAAGGAAGATTGTTGAAAAGCTTTAAATACACTTTTTATAAGGATGTGGGGAAATAAAAAAATAATATTTAAAAAATAAAAATAAGAAGTTTTTTCTTTTTTTTATAAAATTTGTGAACAAAATTTAGTTAATTTTTAGGGAAAAAATTAATAAAAAATTTAAATCTTAAAAAAAAATATATTTGTGGAAAACTTTTTGATTTTTTGTGTGTAGAAATATTCCTTTTTTAAAAATAAAAAGAGTTGAAATATTTAATGATTATTTTTTAACTTCTCCTGGGAAAACAATAGCTCTTTCTGAAACCTTAATTCCCGGCATTAACATAGCATGAATCCCTATTTGAGCGTTTTTACCAATAATTGCACCAAGTTTTCCACGATGAGAATCTATTTTTTCCTCCTTTATTTTTACTGTTACATTCGCTTGATCAAGTCTTAGATTTGCTGTGCACGAGAAGGCTCCGAAGTTTACTCCCTCGTCCACAATCGAGTCTCCGATGTAGGCGAAGTGGGTCGTGATATTTCGATGTAAAAATGAGCGAGCGACTTCCGTATTAAATCCAATTACTGAGTCGCGGCCGATCATACTATTTCGGACCAATGCATTATTCCCTACGATTGTATTTTTTCCGATATAACACGGCCCTTGGATGACGGCATTTTCAGTTATTTTTGCACCGTCTTCTATAATCACGTGATTCCCTTTTATTGTGGCAGAATCAGCGATTTCCGCAGAATCAGAAATATGTGATTTTTGCTGTAAGAGAAAACAATCCATCATGTTTAACACATGCCACGGATATTTAATCGCTTCCCAAAAATCATCGTATTCTACGGCGATAAATTTTTGCTGCTGAAATAGTTTTTGAAGTACTACTTCATACAGATCATCTTTTGATGATTTTGTTTTTTTAAGAAGTGTTTTTAATCTTTCTGCGGATTGAAAGAGGTGGGCAACAATATTCACTAGGTTTGATGGTTCACTTCCTTCGCCAGGTTTTTCAATAATTTCTTCGATCTGATTATTTTTATCAGTTTTAAGATATCCTCCTGGAAAATATTGGCCCATTCTTTTTGCTAAAATACCACCATCGGCGTTTTTTGATTTTTCTAAAATTTCAGCGTAAAAATTAGAATTAATATAATCATTTCCGTTATGGATAAAAACAGGCTCATTATCATCCACCAATTCCAGCCCATCAGAAATCCCGCCGGCCATACCTTTGTCTAAATTTTTTTGTTGCGTTATTTGGGCTGGGAAATTTTCTTGTTTCAGAATTGTTTCAATTTCTTCTTGATTGTGTTCATTAACCACCACGATAAAATTTTCAAGTCCTCCAGCCTGAGCATTTCTCAATAATTTTAAAAATAGCGGCACCCCTCCAAATTCCAACAAACATTTATCAGAGATCGGATCCATTCGAGTACTTCTTCCGGAAGCAAGAAAAACAGTTTTCATTTTTTGTAATGATAAATGATGAATGAATAATGAATAATAAAAATTGGAGAATTTAATTATTAATGTTTCCAATATTGATCATTAATCATTGTTCATTACTCATTATTTTAATTTTATCCTTTTGACATCTTAAACCCTTCCCCCTCATCCGTCGAAACAAAATCAATCGTACAGTTCTGAAGGAGCCGAAGGCTCTCAGGAGCAATAAACATTTTAATTCCCTTTGATTTAATAGTTTTATCTCGTGGCTCTGGAGCTTCAAGAAAATCCAAAAAATAATTAAATTCTCCGCCACTTTTGAGCACATCAATTTTAAATCCAAAACCTATCTTTTCTTGTGCGGCTTGAAACTCATGAATTTTTTCCACGGCTTTGTCGGTCAGTTCAGGATCTTTGGCCGGGACGTTCATAATTTTTAATTCTTTGGCACATTCATTGAGATCGGTGAGAACATTTTTAATTTCTTCGGAAGAAAAGCCGTGTCCGGCAGCCCCTTGTTCCAACGTTTCATAGGCACCTAAGTAACAGCCAGCACACTGGAGACCATGGGTGATAAAAATATCCTGAGCTTCAGGCATTTTTTCCAGGATCTCGGCAATGGTTTCTTGACCAGTAAATTGGATAGCTTTTTTAGGCATTTTCTAGCAGGGTTTTATCGGATGTTTATAAAAAAAACAAGGGCAGATGAAATACTTCATCCACCCCTAGTTAAAAATTCTAATTTTTTTAGTCTACTTTTTTAAGTTCCAATCGATGAGAGCCTTGGTTTATTTCCAGAATTTCTCCTTTCATTTCATCTCTTTCTTTTACTTTTAAGTCGGAGTGAGATTCAACCCCAAACTGTTCCAAAGAAAAAAGTCCTTGCACATCTGGTTCAATTTCAATAAAAACTCCGTTTTGATTCCATCGTGAAACTTTTCCAGAGACCGTATCTCCCACGGCAAACTTTTCAGCTTTTTTTGTCCATGGATCTTCAGATAGTCTTTTAATAGAAAGAGAAAGTTTGTCACCTTCTTTTCCAATAATTAAAACCTCGACCTGGTCCCCGATAGAATACCTTTTTGCTGGATCGGCGACATGGGCCCAGTCCAACTCAGAAAGGTGGACCAAACCTTCCACTCCACCAAAGGCAACAAAAATTCCAAATTTCATCACCCCAGACACTTCTCCTTTTACCACAGAGCCTTCTTCAATACCTTCTAAGGTTTTGGAGATTTGTTCGTCGTGAGCAGCTTTTTCTGAGAGAATAATTTTCCCTTCCTCCCTACTGATATTGATTACGCGAACGGCAAATGTTTTCCCAATATGTTCTTGAAGTCTTCTTAAAATTTCAGAGCCACCACCGTCCTGAACACGTGGGTAGTGAAGTGGGGTAAGCTGAGAAACAGGGAGAAAAGATTTCAACCCTTTGTATCGAGCCATGAGTCCTCCTTTGTTGGCTTCTTCAATTTTTACTTTAATAATTCGCTCGTCTTCACAGGCTTGTGAGAGCTCTGCCCAGGCGGCATCCTGAGAAGCACGTTTGAGTGAAAGCACAACAAGCCCTGCTTCATTTTCTGGATCGAGAATTACGGCTTCGACTTCTACGCCAGGCTCAAGTTCTTCGGCAGTAGAATCATCTTTCAAGATTTCTTTTTTGGTAATAATCCCGGTTGCTCCACCAGGAAGATCAAGAAGAATTCGAGAGGGATTAGCATCAATAACAGCCCCTTTGATGGGATCTCCCGCACGAAAAGAAACCACTCCAGTAGCATCTTTTGCTAGAAGGTCAGACATAGTATTAGACATGATTTTTTACGATGCCATTTTAAATAATTATTACAGCCTTTTCCATTGTCTCCCGTGGCATCGGATCGAAAAACAACTTCCAAGGCGAGAGGGAGGATAGGAAGAAAAGTGGGAATGTCAAATCGCAGAAGTGTAATTTTTCACACATCTAAACTTAACAACGATAACAACCTTCGTCTGTTAACCCGGAATTAATTCCGGGTTTAAGGGATGTGATAGGACTAGAACAAACATTGAAGAATATCAGAAAAATTGCAGGTGTGAAAAATTACGCAGAAGTGCAGATTAAATTCTGATTTTACAGATTGAATTGAAAAATTAGAACCCAGTAAATCCTGGAGGCGGCACCTCACTTACTCGTCTGTCTGGACGAATCACAAAGGCGTGTTTGTTTGGGTCACAAGTTTTCGGGTCGAGTTTTACACATTTATCGTTATCGGCGTCTTCGACTGGAACAGATTCTCCCGTCTCGGGATCAACTTGTGGTTTTGGTGGCATGTATCGGCGGACAAAGTGAAGATCGTATTTTTGGGCTTCGGCGTATGCTCGTTCTTGTTCTAGCCCCCATGGATTGATCAGTGGTTCGAGCATTCCTCCTCCGAGAGTATTTTTGGTCAGGAGTGTTCCTTCGAGTAGTAGTTGATTTCCCAAAATAGACGTGTCTTCACGGTTCACTTCATCTGCTATGAAGTGGCTAGAAAGCTTCGTGGTAGAGGTCAGAGAGCCATCGGCGTAATAGGTTCCAACGAAATGCTTTACATTATTCAGGATAAAAATGTTTCCTGTGTCTGGTTTCACTCCGGTCGTGGTGTTGATCAGAATAATTCCGAGAGAGTCATGGGGAGAAGCATAGGTGAAGTTTCCAGCAACAAAAAGATTTCCATCTTCGATCACAATCGTATGTTTCCCAGAGCTGACAGAGAGGTCGGAAAGAGGATCCCCAATTTGTACTATTCCGCCTTTGAAGTACGTCACGCCACCGTCTTCAAAATTTGTGACGTCAAAAACACGTTGCACACCAGATTCGTTTGGTACGGAGCCACGAATAATTTGATAAGCGTTTCGAGTGATTTCTTCTCGGACATCTGCAGCCGTGACATTCCCCATACGGAGCACTCGAGCATCATCCACGCCCCCCGTCTCCTGGTAAGTAAAGTTTTCTCCTTGTGTGAGTACTTGGCCTTCGACATCAGCCCCCACAATTATGGCAGAGATATCCGTATTATCCGCTCCGATAGCCCCCTCCATTTCTGTTCGGTCAAAGAGGGGCTCTCCCCCCACATTATTCCCTAGATTTCCGCCGGGATAGAGGATGTGACGCAGGTCCTCTGGAGTGGTAGGGTTGGCATCTTCATCAATGAAATAGTCCACAACGGAAGAGAAAGAAACCCCGATATCTTTGAGTACTCCACCTCTGGCCTGGAGGTGAGTGGATACGTTGTTTTCATGCGTGTTTCCGATGCCGATGAAGTCTCGTTTGATACCGGCTTCTTCCGAGAGGTCTTCATCTTTGAAAATCGTCCCCGCTGGAGAGTGTCCTCGCAGATGAATATCAAAATCGTCCGGTAGATTATCCGGTGTTTGGGTGGTGGTGTATTCGTAGACGGTTTGCATTGCTCCGATCAAAAACTGGAGCGGGTTGGTGGGCTCTATATTCCCCGGATTGTCACTAAGGAAAAGCTTCACCCAGGCGTCGAAATTGATGTTATCGAAGAGGGTGATGTATTTTTTTGTTGGCAAAATGGAGCCTTCTTTGTCTACGTTTGGTACGTCGAATCCGAAGGCCGTGGTTTTGGTCTCTGGTTTGAAGAGGGTTGCTCGATCACGATTCCCAATGAGACTTCCGGAAGGAATCAGGGCCTTGAGGCCGATTTGGCCTTGGCCTCCCTCATTTGTATCCCAGAGGCATTCTTGCCAACGTCTGGTTTTTGGGATTTCAATTTCTTCACCGGATTCATTGGTAACGATCTCTATAATTTCTTCTTCTTGATAGGTGAGGGCACATTCTCCTGGGGCAGATGGAACCACCGCTGGCACATCACCTATTCCTCCATCACATCCACTCGTCCAAGACATATTATCAACAGTAAATTCTCCCCCATTTCCAAAAGCAAAAGCAAGATATAAAGGTGCTAAAGATGATTGTGTCCAAGTATAAACAACGGTGCCATTATGTAGATATTCAATAATTGATCCTGTACGTCGCAGAGCAAGGGTGTCACCGCTGGATGGATCAGAAACATTAGTTAAAAATTGGGTGTTATTGTTTGGTTCACCGCCAAATAGTGTGGTATAACTTGGATGCGAGTGAAGAGCAAATGCATTACCATTTTCTATAATTCTACCAGATGGATCTGGATATAAACCAGACGCACCATTATAAGTAATATTATATTTTGATTCAGGAATTAATCCCCAATCATTTGTATTATCATTAAAAATTGTATGTACCCACGTAACAGTAAAGTCCCCCGCAAACGGGGTAGTTCTCCACACAACAACATCATTTGGGGATGGAGAAAGAGTGAAACCAGCACCATCAAAAGAAGCATTCCCAGTGGCCCCTCCCCATTCACTAGCTGTGCTTGATTGAAGAGCACAAGATTTTCCGGTCTCACAGACCCCTAAGTCCGTCCACCGGAAGTTAGTCACGCGACTGCCTCCGGAGGGGGATGGCCCCCCATATCCCAAACGAACGGGCCCACTAAATTTCTGAGACCAGGTGTAGAGGAGGGTTCCATTTTGATAAACACTAAACATACCATCTACTCGCTCTAGCTTATAATTAGCGTTGTCTGATTTCGTATAGGTTCCAACCGTTGAAGATCCAGATTGTATCCGACTCTGCCCTCCCCAGAGGAACCAAGATTTATTAAGAGAATAGAGTTCATCAGAGGTGTTATTTTCGTTAAAATATTGGGCGTCTTCAGATGCATCATAGACTCCGACATGATTTGCAAATCCTGTACTCTCTTCCATCCACTCAACCGAGAAGTTGCCATCAAATTGTGTCGTTAGCCCAATCTCGATGTGTCCAGATGAACCAACTTTTTCGATGACTCCTGGGGCGGTAAAATCAACCTCGCTGACCTGTCCTCGCCAGTTTTCGGCCTGACTTAATTGTGGAGTACAGGATTGTCCTCCAACTTCCTGCCCCCCCCCTTCAGCCGTACCTTCTCCAGACAACGCAAACCGCAATCCATTTCTAAACGACTGATCATTATTTTCCATCACGGAGTAGGTGCCTTCGGTATTTTGGCCTTCAATAGTGGTGACGATGCCCGGTCGGATAGCAAGCGGGTTTTCATATTCGTCTTGTAGTTCTATTTGGGCGGCACAAGAATCCTCATTGTTGGCCAGCTGGAGATCTGTAGCACAAGTACTGTTGAAAATCATAGAGGTGTCTTCGTCCACATCCCCCGGGAAAATCTGGATATAAAAATTTCCAGAAGACAACTCATTCGAAGCCCGATCGTAAACAAAAAGTTCTAGCTCATACAATCCTGATTTTTCAAAAATAGTGGGAGCGGCCCCTTCCTCCGAGAAAGGATGAATGTTGATATTCCAACGGTAGTCTGGAGCATTCTCATAGTTGATATACACACTCTCCTCATCGGCAAAATATTCTTCATAACCGTCCGCCACCCTCTTGATTCGAAGCTTGGTAATGTTGGCTTCATTGAGCGGGGTACTGTCTCCGGCGTTGATTTCTTCTATCTCGGCTCGAAGTACAGCAATTGCCTCTAGATCCACGAGAATATCACTCCGGCGATTGTTTACGGTCAGTTCTCGCAGGGCCATGAATTCTTGAAAATCAATCATTTTTTCTCGTCTTCTGTCCACGTCGTTCAAGATTCCGCTATTTTGTGCTTCTTTTAGTGCTATCTCTTCTGAGGGTAATACAAATTCATTTATTTCTTGGTTGAGCACATCGATACGATTTTGTTTACTTTCAATTTGGTCTTCCAGTTCGGTTTCATCAGAAAGGTAGGCCTCTTTTTCGTCTGTCAATTCTTTGAGAGAGGTGGTATCATCATCCAGATACAAGAGGTCTCCGTTGGCGATAGCAATAGAAAGATCATTTGTTTCGATGCCCCCTTTTCGTTGGACGATGTCTGTCCAGTAGAGATTAACCGTTTCTTCGTGCAGACTAGCAATGACTAGATCTTCATCTCCCGGATCTTCTGGATTGGCAATAATGGGATTCATGAGTGCCACAAATTGATTTTCATTATTCGTAATTTGAGATTCTAGGCTGACAATTTCTTGGTTGAGAGCATTGTTATCCGCTTGCAATCCATTACGATAATTCGTCACTTCTGTGATTCCAGTATTTAAAGATCCAACAACACCATTGCGTCGTTCTGTGCTGGGAGGATTGTCGATCAGATCTTGTCGAAGAGCAATTTGTTGATTGAGTAATTGAATTTCTGTTTGTCGCGAAGACACGTAATCTTCCCATTCCACAATCTGGTCAGCATTCTCAGCATATAATTCCAGGGCTTCTTTGTTTAGATCAGATCGTTCTTTGATGTACGCAATTTGTCTGGGGATGGCTTCAGCACTCTCTTTTCTCTCTGCAGCGGTCTGATCGATAGCATCTTCAATCGCAGCAATTTCTTCGTTTTTTTGGTCTACGAGAGCTCGAGCAGATCCTGCAGCTCGGTTGTGAAAATTTATATCAGATTTCCCATTTTTATCATCCTCAGAAGCATCTTCCACTCGAAAAAGAAGATCAATTTGACCATTGTGTGCTCGATAAGGTGTAGGATTTTCTTGAGAAAGTGACACAGGAGTAACGGGTAACTCTAGCCCAACATGTTCAAGACTTAGTGGCCCTAGAGTAGGAGGGAGTCGATCAATCAGTGCTCCTGGAGAATCCTCACAGGTAGACTGAGGGTTCCCAACACGATCGGTGGCAGTGGCATTTGCGGTTTCTAAATAGTCGGTGAGTGTGACAGAAGTAAAAGTCTCTGGATCGCAACCAGAGAGCAGGTCGGGGTCTTCATAAGTATCTCCACATGCTTCAGGACTCACGAGGCATCGATCATCACAGAGAGTTCTGGTGGTATGGGCCGTCACGTCCTGATTGGTCCAGTAGTCCGGCGTTATCGTCGTCTCACAGAGGGGACTAAAAGGATCATAAAGATAAGTCTTGGTCCCCCAAACCTGCCAAGAGCTACTAGAACTAGTTGTTTGAGAACTTCCTCTCGTGACAACTGTCTGAATTGTCGTTTGAGAAATAGTAGCAGTAGACTGATGTGTGTGTATTCCTACTGGCAAAGCCAGAGGATAATTTCCAGTGCCAAAACTGGGGGCTTGTGATTGGGGGACGTCCCATCCAGAATTAATCTGTTCTGCCTGCTGAGAATAAACCAAAAAAGGCACACAAAGAAGAACCACAGAAAGGATTAATATAAACGATTTTTTGTTTTTCATTTTTGTCCTTTCGTATTCTATGGATGTTCATATTTTTCTGCAAGGCGTTTTAAACCCCTTCATTGAATTGTTTTGTGTGCAATGCACCGAAGCTTTTCATGATAAAATACCCAACTAAAAAGCAATACTTGGCTTTGGGGGATTATGCGATTTTTTGATTTTTAGCGTAGGTGTATATGCCGGGACATCCGCCATGAGGAAGATTAATTTTCTTTTTCTGAGGAAGGAAAAAATTTTCCCAGAGATCGGTGCTCCCATAGTATTCAGAAATATCTGCACCAATAGCCAAAAAAGGGCAAGGATAAATTGTCTTTCCATCGGGATTCATCTGAAATCTACCCACCGGACAAAAATCGCAATTGGAACAAAATTGATTTTCTTTTTTGAGCTGTGAGATTTCTTCTGCGGAAAAAAGTGCTTCTGGGGCGGCCCAATCAAATCTTAATTTTTTCCCCAGTTCTTTTTCGACTAATTTGGCAGCGTAGAACCAGAGCTCTTTTAATTTGGAGGAGGGTTTGTAGCCGGGGAAATCGCTTTGAAAGTTATTTGCCAGAATTAGATCGGTTTGAAATTCCGGAGCAAAATAAATGTATCCTTCTTTTTGTTTAGCGATCTGAACGGCCTCTTCGATAATTTCTGGACCATCGTTTTCTGAGAAAAAATAGTGAAAACCAATTCTTTGTGGCAGAGCCCTTATGTTTTCTTGGATTTTTTTTCTCAGCTCAGGAGGTCCTTCAAAAAAGGTTTTGAGCCCGACTTTCAAGCGATAAGGGAGCACTTTTGGGATTTTTGTCCCATTTGTAGCCAGGGCAGTGATGATATTTTTTTCATGACAAAAATTTAATGCCTTCTCGAGTTCTGGCCAGAGCGTTGGTTCACCCCCAGTAAAGGTCACCATCTCCAAATCACCGGAAGAAGAAAAACGATCGATGATAAAAACAAAATCTTGCCACCTAAGATCACTGGGAAAATCTTTTAATCGATGTGCAAAAGGATCATTCTTTCCGTGAAAATTTGTCCGGTAGGTGGGCTTGATTTCCAAATGTCGAATTTTTTTTGATGAATAGTTTTTTGTTTTTTGAAGAGAGTTCACGAATTGGCCGGCCTCCTTTTGGCTTTTCATTGGTTCTTCACTATGAATAAAAACTATTCTTCCAAACCATTTTCTTCTGGATCATTGTCGTTTGTTTGTGTTGGTCCTCCTTTTTTTCGTCGGAGCCAATACCAGACTCCAAAAATTAGTACAAAAGCAATAGGCAGAATGACAAGAGCTGTTTTGATCAGCTTCTTTTTTAATTTTTCTGCTTCTGCAGCCAGACCCTCTTGTTCTTTTGTAAACAGCTCACATTTAGAAGTAATTTCTTCCAACGATTCTCGATATTTTTTAGTTAGTTTTCCAATTCTTTCATTCCGTATTTTGGTGTCCATATCTCCGCCATGGAGCATTTCAATATTCTTTTTATGTTGCTGGCTCAGTTTTTCTATCTTTTTATTTTCTTCGTCAGTCAAGGTACACCCCTCGGTTTCGTAGGCTTTTCTCATTTCATCCATACAGCCCTTTAGCCCCATGCGGTATTCCTTTTCGATTGCCCAGCGTTCTTGGGTATAGGTCTTGAAATCTTCTGGGGACAAAGATTCTCGTTTGAGATTTACGGTTGGCCAAGCATTTATTCCTGGTTTTCGTTCCAATTTTGTATCACCGACTTGATATTTTTCATCCAGCACTTGCATGGCTTTTTGGAAATTTTGTTTTTGCTCTTCTGTATAACACTCATTTCCTTCTCCAAAAATAGTCATTTCCATTTCTTCTTGTGTTCCATCCAGTACGTCTTGAATGTATAAGAGTGCCGGCACTTCTTCGGGAGGGGTGATATCTGGTTTTTCTGTGAGTCCATTTTGAAAATCCCGCCAAGCATCTCGTTGTTCTTGGTCTTCATAAATCGGCATGCTCAAGTATTTTGAAATCTCTTTTCCGAGTAAAACAAGCCGTTGTTGAAACTTCATATTTATTCCTCGGAATTGGTCTACAGAAGTCAAAACCCCATTGATCATCCTTAATTTTGTTCGAACGTCTTCTTTTATTTCTGGTTTTCCGGTGGCGGGATCTCCTTTTTGGATAATCCGAAATCGTGCATTTTTTGCCCTTAAATCTAAATCATTTCTTCGTTGGTCAAAAAGTTGTTTAAGGTAAGTCGACATTTCATAGAGGTGAAAAAAGTCGTTGTCTGAACTTTCTGGAAAAACATCAAAGGCCTTCCACATACCAATGGGTGCCATATTAATGTCTCTTATAATTCGAGTTTTGAGGGCTACTTTGAAATTTTTTCCATCTTTTTTTGTATCGTTTAGATACTGATAAATTACTGGGTCCATCATTCCAAATTCTTCTTGCTTCATCCCAAAGACCGGATTTTTTTCATCATTAGATTGGACGATGCGGACCCCACAATATTCCAAATATTCTTTATCCTTTTCTGGATCATAAGAAGAGAGGAAATTTGTTTCAAACTCTTGAAAACGAAGCGATGGTGAATCAGCATCCATTTGCAGAACACTTGAAAATCGTTCTTTGTCTTCGCCAGTAAATAGCTGCTTCCCTTCTCGATACTGTTGAAATCGAAAAAGCGGTTCTGTCAGGTGTGTTGCAAAAGAAGTGTGGGCCGAGTTTGTGTTTTTTGCTTTTGACTGGAATGATTCATAGTTGTCTGGTACATCATAATTTAATTCTCTTTTTGCCCCCTCTTTCATCACCTCATAACAAAGAAATTTAGGATCTTTGGGGATTTTTTTGACGGTTCTTGGTTGGGCAGTGGCAACAGAAGAAGAAATTAAAAAAACAAGGACAAGCAGACTTGCAAGCCCCTTCGACAGCCATTGAGCATAATTTGATGTCATTGGGAAAAAATTATTTTTATTTTATTTTTTTTAACCACTGTCTCCGGAGTCGCCACTATCAGAAACAACAGTGGGCATGACCACGGGGGCGGGGTTTGTTACGCTAAATCGCTGAGCTGGATCATTGGTCCAAACTCCAGGCCCTTCATAGGTGATCTGTGCATGGACATCCTCTGCACCGAGCAAATTTTGGAGCTTGGCCCATTGGACAGTGTCTCCATTGACGATCAAAGAAGCCCCAGCGGAAACTGGAAGGGCTGTTAAAAAGGAGTACAGAGCGATCTGCTGAATCTGTTTTTTTTCTATTTGTGTTGTCATCGAGAGCTATTCTAGCTTTTATAGAAAGGAAATGTCAAAAAATTATTAACTGGTCAGTTTTTTTATGGGCTTCAGGATTTCCTCTTGTGTGTGTGCAAATCCTTTGTTGAGCAAATCTTGCAATGACTTTTTTTCCGAATCAGAGAGCCCCGGAACTTCCAACTCCAAAATTTTTAATTCTCCATTGATCACTACTGACATCTTCCCAGATTTTTCTTCTACCACTACTCGTTTGAGATCGTCCTGAGCGAGCTTGAGCTGTCGAATTTGCTGAAAAACGATTTGTGGATCATCGGACATATTCAATTACAAATTAAGAATTACGAATTACAAATTTTTACTTCGAGAGTTTATTCTTGTTTTTTGGAAAAGGCAAAAATTTGATTGTCACACGTCATTGTATAAAATAGACCATTTTTCTCGCTGTAAGTAATCGCATTGGTGATTCGATCGGGGAAAAAACAATAATCCGTAATTTTCAAACTTTCTGGATCCAGTTCTCGTACTTGCCCATCATTAGCTCCGAAATAAATTTTTCCGTTAATTTCTCTGGGAGATGATAAAATTTTTCCGTTGGTTTTTGTCTTTTTGAGAAGACCATTCGTTAACTCAGCAGTTAACTGGGGCAACGAGTCCAAATCAACGATATAAAAATTCTTATCCGTAGATCCAAAATATAATTTATCGTTAAAAATTAACGGTGTGGAATAAATCACATTATCTGTTTCGATCCGAAAAATTTCTGACCCAGAATCTAAATCTACGCCATAACAATTTCCGTCGTGTGATCCAAAAATCACCAAGCTTCTTTTTTCATCAAAAACGAGCGAAGCCTTCACCGGCCCATCAGTCTGAAAAGTCCAAAGTAGCCGACCATTTTCCGCATTAAAAAGTAAAACGGTGGAATCGTTGGTACCAATGGCGACTAGTTTTTTCGAAGGCAGGTACGCAGGTGATCCGTGCAAAAGTTCTGATACTACCCACTCCCATTTTTTATTCCCAGTTTCCAGATCCAGAGCTACGATCGATCCTTTTTTACCATGAACCGCGTGTTCGAGTCCGACGAAAATCAAGTCTAGATCTGGGGAAATAGCTGGAGAAGATCCGATCCAATTGGCCTCTGCAAACTTCCATTTTTCTTTTCCGGTTCTGGTATCGAGGGCGTAGAAGTTGCCATCGTATCCTCCGAAAAACACAATTCTTCCATGGACTGCGGGAGAAGAAAAAATTCCCTTTTCTGAGTCACCGGTTTGGAATTCCCAGACCACTTTTCCGGTCTTTTGCTCCAGGGCACAAAAAATCCCCGAATCGGTTCCAAAATACAAATTCTTATCATCTAAAACGGGAGTGGACTTAGGAACCACAAAAAAATAATTAGGATTCGGCGATTGGAAATGCCATTGATATTCAAACCCAGACTCTTTTGGTGGTTGAGGAATTTTTAAATTCAGATCAAAGTCCGCGAGTGTAAAAAGCGAATGGCATTTTATTTTTTCTTTTTTACAAAAGTTTCGCCCAACTTGATTTTCAAAATCAATGACAAAAAAGGCTTCATCAATTTTTCTTTTTTCTGATTGGAGAATGGTTTGGATTTTTTGCAGCGAAGTTCCGGAATTTATCAGATCATCCACAATAATAATTTTTTCGTCCGTTAAATTTCCTTCAATATTTTTGCAGAGGCCAATATTTTTTCGTTCTTTTCGGATGATGAATCCATTAATTTTTAATCCTTTCTGAGCCGCTTTCATGAGGATCGCAGAAATTAACGGAATCGCTCCAACTTCGAGTCCTCCCACCTGAAAAGGTAACTTGTCTTCAAATTGTTCCCAAAAACATTCGGCTATTTGATCTAGAACTTCCGCATCCATAAAAACCGCCCGCAGATCAAAAATCCAATTATTGGTTCCCCCATCTGGAGACACTATTTTTTGCTGATTAGAGGTGACCAGTCCTTCTTCTTTGATTTTTTGGAAGATGAGATTTTTCATTTTCTTTGTTCTATTCTATTCCAAACCCTAAAACCTGAAAGCTAAAAAATAAAAAACACAAAACACCCGGTAAGGATCAGGCATGCCTGATCCTTACCGGCATGGGGAAATTGTTTTTATTTTTTAGCCCTTTTGGTGAATGGCTTTTTTGGTGTTTATATATGGGATCCATATGAAAATCATATATAAACCATATATAGACATTAAATCATTTCACCACAATTTAATTCCCTCGCAATAGAAAATGGAGATAATTTTTTGTCTTTGTGGGATTTTTTCGATAGAATTTTAACAATGATTAATGAGGAATGAATAATAGAGTTTCTGCACAATAAAAAAAGCGACAGGTGCATTATCCCCAATCCC